>NZ_JBEYVC010000106.1:0-35901 GCF_040643855.1 Streptomyces sp. NPDC047072
GCATCGGCCACGGCACGAACTCCTTCCGGGACCCGAAGCTGCTCACGCATCTCGCGGAGGCGCGCATCCCGCTGGAGGTGTGCCCGACGTCCAACATCGCGACCCGGGCGGTCAGCACCCTCGACGAGCACCCGATCAAGGAGTTCGTGAAGGCGGGGATCGTCGTCACGATCAACTCCGACGACCCGCCGATGTTCGGCACGGACCTGAACAACGAGTACGCGGTCGCCGCCCGTCTCCTCGACCTCGACGAGCGGGGTCTCGCGGAGCTGGCGAAGAACGCGGTCGACGTGTCGTTCCTCGACGAGCCCGGCAAGGCGCGGATCCGCGAGGAGATCGACACGTACACCGCCTCGTGGCTCGCGCCCTGACCCCACCACAATGGGCGCATGCAGAAGCTGACCGCCGTGGCGCATCGCGGCGACCCCTACCGCGTCCGTGAGAACACGATCGACTCGCTGCGTGCCGCGCTCGCCCTGGGCGCGGACGCGGTCGAGGTCGACGTTCGGCTCACCAGGGACGGCGTCCCGGTCCTGCTGCACGACGAGACACTGAAGCGGCTGTGGGGGCACGACCGTCCGCTGCTCTCCCTGTCGGCGGCGGAGGTGCGCGGTCTGTCGGACGGGAAGGTCCCGACACTGGCGGAAGCCCTGGACGCCACCGAGGACACCCGGCTGATGCTCGACCTGCCGGGCACGTCCGAGGTGCGGGTGGCCCGCCGGATCGTGGACGTGGTCCGCGAGGCGGGTGCGGCGGACCGGGTGTACTACTGCGCGGACGCCCGGGCGATGCTCGCGGTACGCGCCGCGGACCCGGCGGCCGAGATCGCCCTCACCTGGACGTCGTCGGCCCCGCCCCGCCCCGCCCTCCTCGACGCGGTACGCCCTCGCTGGCTCAACTACCGCTTCGGCCTCCTCGACCGCCCCCTCGCCGACCGCATCCACGCCGACGGCTACCTCATCTCGGCCTGGACCCCGGACACCCGCCGCTCGATGCGCCGCCTGGCCGCCCTGGGCGTCGACTCGATGACGACGAACAGGGTGGACGTACTGTGCGCCCTGCGCAACGGCGGCTAAGCGCTCCGCTGGATGTGCCGCATTGTGCCGTCGTTCGGCTGCGGCGCCGTCGTGGCTGGTCGCGCAGTTCCTCGCGCACCTTGCCGGCGCCGCCGAACCACGGCCGACTTCACCAGGCCCGCTTGGCGGCCCGGAGACGCGAACGCGGGGCGCCCGCCGCCGCCCGAGCCAGTCACGCGCGCCCCCAAGGCCGACTCCTGCCGCCACACCGATCGTGCACGACCCCGAGCCCGCCCCCGGCGCCACGCCCGATCGAGCGCGACCGCAAGGCCGACTCCCAGCGCCGCCCCCTAGGCCTGTCCGGCGGATCAGGCCGGCTGCAAGAAGCGGTGCCAATCAGCGCAGGTGAGCGGGGCGGTGGGGGCCCCTCCCGCGCGAGCGAAGCCGAGCGTGGGGGGGCGTTCGGCTGCAAGGCGGAGGAGCCGTGCCGATCAGCCGCTACCGCGGCGGGCGACGCGATGGGGGTGCCCCCGCGCGAGGTTGTTCGAGCGTGGGGGAGTCGGCGACCGACGACAACGCCGCTGGGGGCACCTCCCACGCCCTTGAGGCAGTGGGGGAGGGCGTGCCCAGCCCCGCGACGCCGGCATGATCCGCCGGACAGGCCCTAGCCCCGCGCCCCCGAGAAGTCCCGTGGCGGTGAGATCGCCTGGGCGTCCGCTCCCTCCCCCACCCACAGCCGGATCAGCAGTGCGGCCGTGGACTCCAGCAGCCCGGACTGTTCCAGTGCCCCGGCGTTCAGCGGCTCGCAGCCGAGGTCGCATACGAGGTGTCGTACGACGGACAGGGCCTCCTGGTCGTCGCCGCACAGCGGGACCGCGAGGGGGCGGCCGTCGAAGACCGGTGGGGTGAGGCGCCAGACGTCCTCGTGGCAGAGGTTGAAGGCCTTCACGACCCGTGCCGTGGGCGCGGCCGCGGCGATGCGCTCGGCGGCCGCCGGACCGCCCGCCGTCAGCAGTCGGAACCCCGGCCCCACCGGGTTGGTGCAGTCGATCAACACCCGCCCGCGCAGGGCCTCTTCGAGCCCTCCCACCACATCGACGACCACCTCGTACGGCACCGCGAGCAGCACCGCGTCCGCCCCGTGCTCCGCCGCCTCCCGCAGCCCGCCCGAGCGGCTCCCGCTCACCACCTCGTGCCCGGCCCGCCGCCACTGCGTCCCGAGCGCGTCCGCCATCCCGCCGTTGCCGAGAATCCCGATCCGCACACTGCCTCCCGCATCCGCCAAGACACCTGCCACGACATCTGCCACGACAGTAGGAACCCGCTCAGGCACCATTCGGTACGTGACCCGTGACCTCGCCTTCCTCGCCGACTGCCGCACCCGGCTCGCCTTCGACCTCGTGGCCAACACCTGGAACCCGGTGGTGATCTGGGCGTTGAAGGACGGCCCGAGACGCCCCGGCGACCTGCGCACGCACATCGGCGGCATCAGCCAGAAGGTGCTGACCGAGGCCCTGCGCCGCCTGGAGTCCAACGGCCTGGTCGAACGGCGCGCGTACGGCGGCTCGCCACCCCGGGTCGAGTACGGACTCACCGCCCTGGGGCGGACGTTGCTCGCCCCGATCGGCGCCTTCGGCACCTGGGCCCACGACCACGGCGACGAGGTGCTGGCCGCGCAGGACCGCTACACGCGGGACGCCTGAGGGACGGTCGCGGGGTCGGCCGGGGTCGCGCGGGTGAGGTACTGCGGGACGGGGGTGTCGTCGCCGCCGGTGTCACGGACCAGGCCGTAGCGTCCGGCGCCCTGTGCGGGGCCGGTGGTGATGTCCTTCTCCGCGGCCTCCCAGGTGGAGGGGAAGACGCTCAGGCCGTAGTCGGCGCCGCGTTCGTTGACGGTGAGCGTGACGCTGCCGTCGAGGTAGAAGTACTCGTTCTGCCACATCTGCTGGGTCCCGGCGGGCGGCACGGCATAGCCGACCGTGGAGTTGCCCATCCCGGTCGCGGTGGGGTCGGTGGCGCTGACCGGGTCGTCCATACGGCGGCCGCCACCGGAGGCCACGTGGAAGAGCTTGCCCTTGAGGCCGGTCCAGGAGGGCATGACCAGGGTGCCGGACCGGTACTGCGGGGAGATCTGCCAGCGCACCAGGACGTAGCCCTCGCCGGTGAGCGTGACGGCGTCCCCGCGGTGGTTCATGACGGCATGCGCCCCGCCCGTGCTGGTGACGCCGGTCTCGGGCCGGTGCGGAAGCGCGGCGGGCGGGGTGCCGGGGGCGGGCGCCCTGTCGACGGCGTCCACGACACTGCCGTAGAGGGCAGTCCTCTTCGGGGTCGGCGTGGGTGAGGGGGAGGGCGTTGGCGAGGAGGTCGACGGCGGGGCCGACGGGGCGGGGGGCCGGTACGTGCTCGCCGCCGTGGGGGTGATCGCGGCGCGGGGCGGCGGGGCGTCCGGGGTCTGGGTGACGACGTAGGCGCCGCCCGCGACGATGGTCGCGCCCGCGGTGGCCGCGACGACGGGCTGGGTGAGGGCGCTCATCACCTTGGCGGTCCAGCCCACGGACGCGGCCGTCGCGGTGGCGGCCGCCGCCGTCTTGCCGCCGAGGGCCAGCGAGAGGGTGAAGCCGACGGGCACCGGGACGAGCGCGATGCCGACCAGGAGGCGCTCCGCCGGTACGACGGACTCGCGGGTGTCGCCGCAGTAGCCGCAGCCGCGGATGTGCCGGGCGAGCCGCTTGCGCCAGACGGAGTCGGGGCGGCCGCCCCAGCGGGCGGTGAGTTCGCGCAGGTCGGGGCAGGCGCCGTCGAGGGCGCGGACGATACCGCGGGAGGTCTCCAGGCGCTCCTTGACCCGCTGGACGCGCACGGCGGCGTGCTGGCGGCTGATGCCGACGGCGGCGGCGAGTTCCCGGCGGGTGAGGTCGCCCGCGACCTCCAGCCACCACAGCGACAGCAGTTGCCGGTCCTCGTCGTCGAGCCAGCGCACCGCCTCCGCGACCTCCCGCCGCTGCCCCTCCAACTGGAGTCTGAGGACGGTGAGTTCGGCGAAGTCGGCGGACTCGCCGGCGGCCGACTCGTCCAGCGGGGCGGGTTTCCTGCGGCGGGCCCGGTCCCGTATCTGGCGCATGGCGATGGCGACCAGCCAGGACCGGAAGCTGTCCGGGTCGCGCAGGCTGCCGATGTTGTCGACGGCCCGCAGCATGGTCTCCTGGACGACGTCGTCGACGTCGGCGTGACCGTTCAGGGCGCGGCCGACGACGTTGTAGACCAGCGGCAGCCAGCCCTCGACCAGTTCGTCCAGCGCCTGCCGGTCGCCGGCCCGCGCGGCCGAGATGGTGTCCCGCCACTGCCGTGTGTCCACGTCGTCCTTCCGGCCGGTGCCCCTTCGCGAGTGGAGACGGAGTGAAGGGCTCCGCGATAACAGTTTTTCGCCCCGGTGAGCCCCTAGGTGGATTCCCCGACAACTCCGTTGCCGAGAGCTGGAGTTGCTCAGGGGCCCACCAGGGTCGGGGCCCTCCTCGCCGACGATCCCGCCGTCGCGGCGACCCCGCAGGATGATCACACACATCCCACATCCCCAGGAGTCCACGCATGCGTGACATCCGTCGCAGAGGCATCCTCACCGGGACCCTCGCCGTCCCCCTGGCCGCCGCCCTGCCGGCCCCGGCGGCCCAGGCACGCACCGCCTCCGGCCCGGACACCGACGCCCTGCGTACGGCGATCGCCGGGCTCCCGAACGCGGACGCCACGGCGGCGCTGGTGCGGGTCGGCGGGCGGGACGGCGTCTGGCGCGGCAGTGCGGGCGTGCACAACCTGGCGAGCGGCCGCCCCGCGCTCGCGGGGGCGCGGTTCCGGGCCGGGTCGACGACGAAGGTGGTGACGGGGTCGGCGGTGCTGTGCCTGGTGGCCGAGGGGCGGATCGATCTGCGCGCGCCGATCCAGTACTACCTGCCCGGCTACCTCGGCCGGCGGTTCCGGCCGGTCACCGTACGGCAGTTGCTCACGCACACGAGCGGGATCCCGGGCGGCGACACCCTCGGCGACACGTTCGAGGAGCTGTACGCGCACCGCTTCGACACCCTGACCCCGCAGCAGGTCGCCCTGTCGGCGGGCGCGCGGGAGCCGAAGTTCCGTCCCGGGAGCCAGGAGGACTACGCCAACACCAACTACACGTTCCTCGGCCTGCTGATCGAGAAGGTGACCGGGCGGCCGTACGCCTCCGAGGCGCGCCGGCTGGTGCTCACGCCGGCCGGGATGCGGGACACCTACTTCCCCGGCACCGACCCCCGCATCCGCGGCCCGCACAACCTCGGCTACGAGAAGGTCGAACGGGCCGACGGGACCACCGAGTTCCTGGACGTCACCGAGTGGAACCAGGCGGACCGGTTCGCGGCCGGGGACATGATCTCCACGACCGCGGATCTGGAACGGCTGCTCACCGCCCTGTTCCGGGGCCGGATCGTGCCGAGGTCGCAGATGCGCGAGGTGTTCGCGGTCCCAGGGGACGTCCCCGGCGCGAGTTACGCCGCGGGCGGCCTCCAGCGCTTCGAGATCGACGGGACGGTCTACTGGGTCAAGTCCGGCGGCCGGTACGGCTACAACTCCGCGCTCGCCGGCACCCGCGACCTCCGCCGCACCGTCGTCTACTCGGTCAACTCCACCTACGCGAAGAGCGAGGACGTGAACCCGGTCATCACCCGGATCATCACGGCCGCGCTCAAGTAGCGGGGACCGCCCGGGCGTTGCCGGATGCCTCCAGCCGCTTGATCCTCCGCCGTACGACATACAGCGGGATCACCCCGAACACCCCGAACGACATGTCGATCACGCTCCACCAGAACGGGATCCCCCGGACCGGCCCGCAGACCAGGGCGAGCGGGATGATGCCGGCGCAGGCGATCATCCCGAACTCGACGACCCAGATGTTGCGGACGGGGTCGCGGTAGGGGCCGTAGAAGGCGACGGCGATGACGAGATGGGCGAAGGCGAGCCAGTCCGTGCCGTAGAGGAGGAAGGGGTAGTCGCTGTCGGCCGTCTCCAGGCCCTCGCGGACGCGGGTGATCCAGTCCGTGAAGGCGTCCGGCGCGGGCAGGTGGCCCAGCAGCGACTCGGTCCAGCGCAGTTCGTGGACCAGGGGGAAGGCCGTGGCGCCGCTGAGCACCAGGCAGACGACGAAGAAGGCCAGCCATGCGCGGATGTCCCTGAGTTGGGCGGCTCTGTCGCTCATGGCAGCAGCGTACGCCCGTAATTGAACACGTTCAAAAGAGGTTTCCGGTGGTGTGCGTCACCTCTCCCCGGGTGCCCCCTCCTCCGTGCGGACCGTCGACGGCTCGACAGCCGGGGCCTGGTTCGAGGACATGTCGGACGGGGTGGCCGAGGGGAGGAGGGGGCGGCTGGTCGGCGTGGAGTCGTCGGGGCCAGGGGCCTTCGAGGGCACGGCGCTCGGGACCGGCGTGGCCGAGCGGTCGGGTGCGGGGGTGGTCGCAGAGGGCGGTGCCATCGGGATCGTGGGAGTGGTGGGGCCGTCGGAGGACGTGAGCCGCAGCGGCAGGACGACGAGGGCGGCGACCGCGCAGGTCGCGGCGGCACCGACGGCGGCGCGCAGCGCCTTGCGGCGGGACGCGCCACGGCGGATCGCCTCGTAGTGGCCGGGCGGTGCGCCGAGGAACTCGGCGGGGGGCCGCAGGAGGACGGCGAGTTCGTCGTCGGGGTCCGGGCCCTCGTCAGAGTGTGTGATCAAGGCTTCTCCTCAGGTGGGCGCGGAGCAGTTCGCGGGCCGCGTGCAGGTCGGCCTTGACGGTGCCCTCCTTGCGTCCGGTCAGCACGGCCACATCCCGGATCGGCATGTCAGCGTAGTAGTGGAGCAGGATCGGCACCCGCAGCCGTTCGGGCATTGACTGCACGAGCAGCCGGACCGAGGGGTCCGACTGCTCGGGATGCGGGGCGACCGCGACCTCGGTGGTGACCCGGCGCACCGCCCTGCGCTCGCGCTCCAGCTTGCGCCAGTGGTCGCGGACCAGGTTGGCGGCGGTGACGTAGAGGAAACCCCGGGGTTCCTCCACGGCCGTCCAGCGGGCCCAGAGCCGGGTGAACGCCTCGGAGGCGATCTCGTGGGCCGTCCCGTCGTCGTCGACGAGCCGGCGGCACCAGCCGGCGAGGCGTGGGTAGAGGGCGGCGAACAGTTCGGACGCTGCCTTCTCGCGGGACCGTTTCAACGTTCTCCATAGGGTGGTGGCGTACGCGGAGGAAGAGCCCGGACCGGCGGGCGGGGTTCCCGCCGGTCCGGGGTGCGGACGCCGTCAGGGGCGGGTGGAGCGCAGGGCCGCGAAGACGATCACGTTGTCGAGGTAGCCGTCGCCGGTCCGGGCGCCGCCGCAGGTGATGAGCCTGAGCTCCGGCCGGTCGACATCGCCGTAGACCTCCTCGGTGGGGAAGTCCGCCTTGGCGACCGTGCGCACCTCGGTGACGGCGAACACCGCGGACCTGCCGTTCTTCAGGCGGGTCACGATCTCGTCGCCCTCGCGCAGCTCCGTGAGGCGCCGGAAGACGCCGTCGCCGTAGGGGCCGACGGTGACATGGCCGAGGATCACCGACGGGCCCTTCTGGCCGGGGGTCGGCGAGTGCTCGTACCAGCCGGCCCGGTCGTGCGCGACGATCGGCGGCACCTGCACGGTGCCGTCCTTTTCGAGGCCGAGCGTCATCAGCGGGGTGTCAACCCCGATGGCCGGTACCTTCAGCGCGACGGGCGTCGAACGCCCCAGCGCGGCAACGGACTTGGCGGTGGACGACGTACCGGCGGAACTCCCGTCCGAGGCGCGCGTGGCCGCGGGCCCGTCACCCGAGCCGACCGAACCGCCCGAGCCACCCGAACCGCCGCAGCCGACGAGCAGCGCGGCCAGTGCGACGCCGACGAGGACACGGCCGCCCGCACGAGAGCTACGACGACCTGCCGCGCCGGAGCCACGACGGCCGGTCGCGCCGCTTGAGTCCGGCTCCGCGGGGAGTTTCGCGAGGACGGCGGAGCCGCTCCCCGCCACCCTGTCCGGTGCGGCGACCGCAAGCCGGCCCGCGCCGGCCCGCCCCCGCCGCACCCTTCCGCCCCGCGCCCGCCCGGAGTCCGTCATCCCTCGTTCGTCCGCCGGCGGCGGAGCAGCACGACCGTGCCGCCGGCCAGGACGACGGCGGCCGCCGCGCCCCCGCCGATCAGCGTGCCCTGGGAGGAGTTCGAGGAGGTCGGGGCCTCGCCGGTGTCGGGCGCTCCGCTGGGGACGACCGAGACCTGGTCCCGGGAGTCGGAGGGGGCCACGCTCGGCGCCAACTCCGAGTCGGGCACCTTGCTCGGGACCGCGCTCGGCTGGGTGCCCTCGCTCGGCGCCTGCGTGGAGTCGGCGACGGTGGGGGCGGCGCTCGGGGAGTCGTCGGCGAACGCGGGCATCGCGCTCGCCAGGACGGCGGTGCACGCGAGGGCCAGGGCACTGAGGCCGGTTCGACGCATGGGTCGCTCTCTCTTTCATCGGTCGCCCGACCGGTGACCCGGCGGGCGGTGGCGTTGATCGAGCGAAGAGACGACCCGCACCGGACCCGGGTTGCAAAGAGCTGGCAAAGTCACGCGAGGGGACACCCGACCGGCAGCCGGATGCCCCGGGGGCGTGTCCGGCGGATCCTGCCGGCGTCGCAGGGCTGGGCACGCCCGTCTACCGCGTTGTCGTCGGTCGCCGAAGCTCCGCTTCGCCCGCCGCGGCAGCGGCAGCGGCAGCGGCAGCGGCAGCGGCAGCGGCAGCGGCTGATCGATACGTCTCATCCGCCTCGCAGCCAGGCCCACCCAGCCCCGCTCACCTGCACCCGCCGGCACCATCGCCTGCACCCGGCCCGATCCGCCGGCCAGGCCCTCGGCAGCCCTGCGTCCGCCGGGCCCGTACGTCCGTCGGGCCCGGCCGTGTGCGTCAGGCCGCCTGGGCCACCTCCGCCTCGTCGAGCCGCTTGCTCCTCGGCACCAGCGTGACGAGCAGCGTGCCGAGCGCACAGCAGCCGACGACGAGCCAGAGCCCGTTGGTGAAGCCCGCGTCGAGGTAGAACTGCGTGCCCTTGAGGACGACCCCGTGCTGGGACATGACCACGAAGGCCAGCTGGGAGACGACGATCTGGGCGACGCCCTGCGCGAGGGTCTGGGCCCCGTTGGCGAGCGCCTGCTCCTGCGGCGACACCACCTCGATGATCATGATGGGCACGACGGCGACGACCATGCCGGTGCCGAGCCCCGCGATCAGCCCCATGCCCACGATCTGCGGCCCGCTGTGGTGCAGCTGCGTGCCGATGCCGTAGCCGACGACGGTGAGCGCCGAGCCGAGGGCGAGCAGCCGGCGGGCGTCCACCCTGCGGGCGATCCACCCGGTGCCCACGGCCCCCAGGATGATCATCGCGCTGATCGGGCTGGTGACGATGGCGTTGTGGGTGCCGGACCAGCCCAGCCCCTCGGAGACATGGGGGATCGCCGGCATCAGCACCAGCATCTGGATCACCACACCGACCGCGCTGAGCGAACCGGCCGCGACCGACGTGGCCAGCAGGACCGTCCACACCGGACGGCGACGCGTCATGCTCGGCGGGAAGAGCGGTTCGGCGACCCGGCGCTCGACCAGCACGAAGGCGACCAGCGCGACCACCCCGCCCGCGACGAACCCGGCGAACTTCCCGCTCCCCCAGCCCCATTGCGACCCCTCGCCGACGGCGTAGACGATGAGGGTGACGCCCGCGCCGAGCAGGATCCCGCCGATCCAGTCCATCCGCCCGCCGAGCGGGCGGACCGGGCTCTCGGGGACGAAGACGGCCACCATGACGAAGCTCACCGCGGTGCTGACCGCCATGAACCACAGCACCCCGCGGAAGCCGTAGTCGTCCAGCAGCCAGCCCGCCAGGAACGGCCCGCCGAAGGCGACCAGGCCGACACCGCCGGCGAGGATCCCGTTGGCGAGGCCGATCCAGCGGCGCGGCAGGATGTCGCGGATGATCGCGTATCCGAGCGGCATGGTGGCCGCGTAGAGCCCGGCGACGGCCCGGCCGATCAGCAGGGTGCGGTAGTCGGTGGCGACGGCGGCGATCAGGTCGCCGACGAAGCCCAGCCCGGTCGCGATCAGCAGCACGCGCTTCTTACCGAACAGCGCGGCGGCCTTGACCATGAACGGCAGGAAGAAGGTGCCGCTCAGCAGGGTCATCAGGGTGAACCAGGCGATCTGGGTGGTCTGGAAGTGGATCGCGACGTCGGCCTGGGCGATGCCGGACAGCGCGGCGACGAGGGACACCAGCTGAACCGTCCACAGCAGCGCGACGACGATGAGCACATGCCGCGCGGTGGATCGGGGTCTGTCGTCCGCCTGCGGCGGAGTGATCTTCGTCTGGGACATGGGGAGGCCTTCCGTCGACCGTCGGGGGGCGCGGACGTAACGTAGACCTAACGGTCGGTACAATCAATGGTCCGGACGGAAGTCTCTCCCAGCAGTGCGTTTCTACGGCACTCAGGGCCAGGGCGGCAGGTCAGAGAGGGACGCCTTCGCGCGGGCGAGCGGGTGGGTGGAGCCGTCCTTCGGTCGGAGGAAGCCCATTCCCGAATCCATGGTGTAGCGGTTACACCATTCCCCTCACCGGAACACCCGCCCGCCCGCGCTCCCCCCGGCCCCCGCCTTCCTCAGAAGCGGCCCGCGTTGAGCGCCTTCTGAAGCCCCTTCGTGGTGTCCGGCCCCCAGACCCCGTCCTGTGTGACACCGACGTGCGCCTGGAGGGCCTTGATCGTCTGAGGCCCGACCTGACCGTCGACCGGCACATGGAGGTGACTCTGGAGAGCCTTCTTGGTGTTCGGCCCGAACTGCCCGTCGGGGGTCACCTTCAGCACCCACTGCAGTGCCTTGGTGCTGTTCGCCCCGAACTGACCGTCCACGGCGAGCGGGCAGTACGGGTTGCCGTTCGAGGACGGCGGAGTCGGGGAGCCGGTACCGCCGCCGGGCAGCCGGAGGTAAGTGAGGGGCTTGTCGTGCGAGTTCGCCTCGTCCTGCAGCGTGGTCTTCAGCGGCCCCTTCTCCTGGCCGTGGGAGACGCACAGCGCGCCCAGCCCCTTGGCCGCGCTCTCGACGAGGACCACCACGTGCTCACCCCCGCCGGGTCCGAAGACCACGAAGTCACCGGGCTGGGTCTCGGCCGCGGTGATGTGCTCGCAGTGGCCGAGCATCGTGCCGGTGTACCCCTGTCCGTCGAACCCCGAGCCGTTCGGGTCCCCGGCCCCGCTCCACTTCGCCATGAGCGTGGCGAAGCCGGAGCAGTCGGTGGTGAAGGGGAGGTGGTGCACGGCGATGCCGACGGGCATGGGCCGCGTCTCCGCGTAGTGGATGTCGGCCTCGTGCTGGACCCCCCAGAGACAGTTGCTCACCATCGCCTGACGGACCTGTGCCGTGGTCGCCTGAACTGTCGTACTCATCCTGCACTCCTGTTCGTGAACCTGTTGGACACGGTGTCAGTGCGCAGGGGGTGACGTCGTTGGCGCAGCGTCACCGGTTCATTGACGCTACGTCCACTGCCGCGGCGCCCGCCCCGAGGGTCTGGCGGCGGTAGTCGCCCGGGGGCACGCCGTGCGCCGCGCGGAAGGCGCGGTTGAAGTCGGCCGCGTGCGGGAAACCCCAGCGGGCGCCGAGGGCGTGCACCGGATGGTGGCGCAGCCGCGGATCGGCGAGGTCGGCCCGGGCGCGCTCGATGCGCAGATGCCGTATCCAGGCGGCGACGGTCCGTTCGCGGTGCTGGAAGAGCCGGTGCAGATAGCCCAGCGATATGTGGTGGTGGGCGGCGATCGTCGCGGGGGTCAACTCCGGGTCCGCCAGGTTGAGTTCGACGAACGCCTCGATCCGCGCGAGGAGCGCCTGACGCCGGGTCTCCGGACTCAGCCGGTCCTCGGCGTCGATGTACGAGGCCAGGGTCGCGGCGGCCAGGTCGAGGGCCACCTCCCCCAGCCGCTCGACCTCGCGCTCGCCGACCTCGCCCCGCCCGATGACCCCGGCGACGCTGACGATGTAGCGGGCGAAGACGGCGCTCATCCCGGTGCCTCCGGGGATCACTTGCGCGAGCAACGGGTTCAGCCGCTCCGGACGCAACGGCAGGGTGGACCTGGGCACTTGAAGCATCACCATCTCGCCGCGGCCCGTCCCGGGCAGGGCGCGGGTGTCCATGGGCTGGGAGGTGTCGTGGAGCAGCAGGTTCCCCGGGTGCAGCCGGGCCTCGTTGTCCCGCTGGGCCATGTAGAGGTCGTTCGCCAGGATGAGGCTGAGTCCGTACCTCTCGGGGTCCGAGCGGCGGACCATGGCCGACGAGCGCACGGATCTCAGCTCCGGGTAGTCGATCGTCGTCAGCAGGACCCGGCCCAGCTCCGCCACGGTCACCGTGGACCGGAAGTCGCCGACGTGCGGGCTGCTGACCATCGACGGGACGATGTCCTGGGCCATCTGCTCGCACCACCACGGAAAGCGGTCCGCGGCCGGCAGATCCTCACTGCTCATGGTCACGATCACGTGCGTCCTCCCCCGGAAAGTCTCCGAAAACAGGACAGCACAGCAGATTCAACGCACTGTCATGGAACCCCAAAAGGGGCCCTTCGCCCTTGCAACCACTGGGTCAACTCACCGATCTCTTACATACGTTGACCGCTCGGCCGGCCGAGCCGTTCGCTGAACCGGGTCCCCCTGGTCCGCGTTGTGACTCCTGATGCCGACGATCACTGTTCTGACGCCCGTGCACGACGGCGGGTACGTCTACCTACGCGAACTGTACGAGTGCCTGCGCACACAGAAGCTGCCCGCCGACTGGCGGCTGGAGTGGGTGGTGCAGGAGGACGGGCGGACGTGCGGGCAGCTGGACGCCGTTCCGGATACACCCTGGATCTCCAAGGGCGCCGGCCGCTGGGGTGGCGCCGCCCAGGCCCGCACGCTGGGGTTGGCGCGTGCCACCGGGACGCTGCTGCGCTGCGTCGACTGTGACGATCTGCTGCCCGACCAGATGTCCCTGGCCCGCGACATCGAGGTTCTGGAGGCCCATCCGGAGTTCGGCTGGACGGTCGCACCGTGCCTGGACCTCCACCCCGACGGCCGTCTGGAGCGGGGACCGTACGATCCGGGCTGGGGCCCGCTGCCGGAGCGGGCGCTCCTGGACGGTGCCAGGCGTGGTGAACTGCCGGTGATGGGAACCACGTTGACCGCCCGTACCGACCTGGTACGTCTCGTCGGCGGCTGGCCCGCCGTCCCGGCCTTCGAGGACGCCGCCCTCCTCCTGTTCTGCGAGGCGGTCAGCCGGGGGTGGATGCAGCCCGAGCCGGGCGAGCTCTACCGCAAGCACCCCGGGCAGCACACCGTCACCGCGGCCTACCACGACGAGGAGGAGAAGAGAGTGCGCCAGGAGATCGTCATCGATCGTGCGGAGGCGCTGCGTGCCTCCGGCTGGCGCTGGCGGCCGACGCCCTCGCCCGACGGGAGCCGCCGGTGACGGACGGCCTCGCGTCCGTGCTGTGGCTCGGCGGCCCGCCCGGGGCGGGCAAGAGCACGGTCGCCCGGCTTCTCGCCCGGCGCCACGGACTGCGGTGGTACAACGCCGACGCCCGCACCTGGGAGCACCGCGACCGGGCTGTCGACGCGGGTCATCCGGCCGCCCTCCGGTACGAGGAGACGCCGGTCCCGGACCGCTGGTCGGCGCCCATGGAGGACCGGCTCGCGATGTCCCTGCACCACGTACGGGGCGCCATGATCCGGGACGACCTCCGGGCGCTGCCGCCCGCACCGCTGACGATCGCCGAAGGCACACCGATCACGCCGGAGGTGGTCGGCAGCGGCCCGGCCCTGTGGCTCCTGCCCACCCCGGAGTTACGGCGCGCACGCCTCGACAAGCGTGAACTGCTCCCCGGTGTAAGGGAGTTCTACGAGTACCTGGGCGAGGTGATCGTGGCGGAGGTGAGGCGGTCCGGGGGGGGCGGGTCGTCGTGGTCGACGGTTCGCGGAGTCCGGAGCAGGTCGTCACAGAGGTCGAGGAACACTTCGCCGACCTGCTCGCCCACGGGCCCTCGGCGACGAGCCGGTCGGAGCGGCGGCAGCTACTCCGCCACGCCAACCGTGCCTTCGTCGTCCAGTACCGGACCTTCTTCACCCGGCCGTGGGCGCGGGCGCTCGGCAACACGTCGGACGTCGTGCTGTCCTTCTCCTGCGAGTGCGCGCGGCGGGACTGCGAAGAACAGGTCGACCTTGCCGTGGCCGACTTCCCCCCGCCCCCCGACGACACCTCACCTCCACTGCTGGCCCCGGGGCACGACATCCGCTGGAGACAGGCGCCTTGACCACGGACAGGCCTACAGCCCCACGATCACGTTCCACCGCTTCGCGAACGCCACCCGTTCCGTGGACGTGATGTCGCGGGCGATGGCGAGGCGCCCCCGCATCCCGGTGTCGGGGAAGATCAGTGGGTTCTCGGCGAGGGCCGCGGTGTCCTCGTCCTTGGAGGCCGCGAGGACGTCCTGGGCGGCGGGGACGGGGCAGACGTAGTTGACCCAGGCGGCGAGTTCGGCGGCGACCTCGGGCTCGTAGTAGTAGTCGACGAGCCGCTCGGCGTTGGCCTTGTGCAGGGCGCGGTCGGGGATCATCAGGGAGTCCGACCACAGCTCGGCGCCCTCCTCGGGCACCACGAAGCGGATGTCGGGGTTGTCGGCCTGGAGCTGGATCACGTCGCCGGAGTACGCCTGGCAGGCCAGGACGTCCCCGCTGACCAGGTCCTTGGTGTAGTCGTTGCCGGTGAAGCGGCGGATCTGCCCGTTCCCGACGTACGTCTCGACCTCGTCGCACACTGTGTGGAAGTCGTCGGCGGTCCACTTCGTGATGTCGACGCCGTTGCCCTGCATCAGCAGCGCGAAGGCCTCGTCGAGACCGGACAGAAGGGTCACCCGGCCCTTGAGGTCGCTCGCCCAGAGGTCCTTCACCTGCCGGATCTCGCGGCCCAGCTTCCTGCGGTTGTACGCGATGCCGGTGATCCCCGACTGCCACGGCACGGTGTACTCGCGGCCGGGGTCGAAGGCGGGTGAACGCAGCAGCGGGTCAAGGTACTTGGTGACGTTCGGCTGGTTCGCCCGGTCCATTTCCTGGACCCAGCCCAGCCGGACGAACCGCGCGCACATCCAGTCGCTGATGACGATCAGGTCGCGGCCGGTCTGCTGGTGGTTCATCAGCGCGGGGCTGATCTTGCCGAAGAACTCGTCGTTGTCGTTGATCTCCTCGACGTAGTCGACGGATATCCCCGTCTTCTCCTCGAAGGCGTCCAGCGTCGGCCGCTTCGTCGAGTCGTCGTCGTCCGTGTCGATGTAGAGCGGCCAGTTTGCCCAGGTCAGCCGCTTGTCACTGGCGGAGAGGTCGGTGACGGCACGGTCGCCCGGGGACACGTACGCGGCGGGCACCCCGCACCCGGCGAGACCCCCCAGCACCGCCCCGCCACCGAGCGCGCGCAGCAGGGTCCTACGGGAGGGCGGGGGCGTCTTCGGTGTGAGGGGCATGGCCGCAGCATGCCCTCCGGGGCGGTACGGCGACAATCGACGCAGCGTCCACCCGAACGGGGCGCGGCGGACACCCTGTCGAGCGGTCACCCCCAGGTCACCGGGGCCCGGACAGCCGTCGCACAGAAACCTCTCCCGGGAGTCGCCCCTCACTAGGCAACGCGACCTCCATCTCGTCCAGCCCCCTGACCGACCCGCACCTCGTCTCGCTCACCGTCTCCGTCGTCCGCTACGACAACCTGCACGGCCGCCCCCGCGGCGGCGTCTGCTCACCGTTCCTCGCGGACGCCCCGCAGGACACCCCCGTACCGGTCCACGTCCAGCGCTCCCCGCACTTCCGCCCGCCCGCCGTGCGCGGCGACCACCGCCACCACGATCGACAGGCCGAGCCCCAGTGCGTCCCGCTTCCGCGCCCGCTCCGGCCCGCCCAGTCGCCGGAACGGCTGGAAGGGCCCCCTCCGCCTGCTCCGCCTGCTCCGCCGGGATCACCGGCCCGCTGTTCTCGATCCGCAGCCCGGGCCGCCCCGACGCGTCGAGCCCCGTCCACAGCCGCACCCAACTCCCCTCCCCCTCCGGGAGGTTGTGCCACACGGCGTTGTCGGTGAGGTTCACGACGTAGTCGACGGATATCCCCGTCTCCTTCCCGAAGACGATCACGTTGTCGAGGTAGCCGTCAGCATCAGCACCCATGCCCGACTGCCGCCGGCGGCGAGCGTCCGGCACACCCGGTCGCCGTGCAGCCCCGGCAGATCACGGTCGAGGACGACGACGTCGTAGCCGTTGCTCCCGGCGGGCTCCAGCGCGGTCGGGCCGTCGAAGGCCAGGTCGACCGCCCTCCCCTCGCGGCCCAGCCCCCGGCGACCGTCTCGGCGAGCTCCTCATGGTCCCCGACCACCAGCACACGCCTGCGGTCAGCGTGGCCGGGCCCAGGTCACAGCGGCCGCGCCGACGAGATCACCCTGCGAGTGCAGGCGGTCCCCGACAAGAACAGAGCCACCCCGACCCCGAGGAAGTTCCCGACGGCCCTCAAGCCCTGCGGGCCCGGCAGGCCGCGCACCTAGAACACAAACCCGCAGCCCCGGAGGGGAGTTCGCTCTCCTCCGGGGCCACGGCAACGCCCTGAGGGGCGCGGGGCTGCATCGACTTGCGGCTCCGCCACGTGGGCGCGACCAGCCGCCCCGCCCCCGACCCGCAGCCGAACTACGCGTCGAGCGACGTCATCACATGCTTGATCCGCGTGTAGTCCTCGAACCCGTACCCCGAAAGGTCCTTGCCGTAGCCGGACTTCTTGAAGCCGCCGTGCGGCATCTCCGCGACCAGCGGAATGTGCGTGTTGATCCACACGCACCCGAAGTCCAGCTTCTTCGACATCCGCATCGCCCGGCCGTGGTCCTTGGTCCACACCGAGGAGGCGAGCGCGTAGTCGACCCCGTTGGCCCACTCCACGGCCTGCTCCTCGTCGGAGAAGGACTGCACGGTGATGACCGGCCCGAAGACCTCGTTCTGGATGATCTCGTCGTCCTGCTTCAGCCCGGACACGACGGTCGGCGCGTAGAAGTACCCCTTGTCACCGACCCGCTGACCGCCCGCCTCGACCTTCGCGTGCGCGGGCAGCCGCTCGATGAACCCGGTGACCTGCTTGAGCTGGTTCGGGTTGTTCAAAGGACCGAACAGCACGTCCTCGTCGTCCGGCTGGCCCGTCTTCGTCTCGGCCGCCGCCTTCGCGAGCGCCGCCACGAACTCGTCGTGGATGGACGACTGCACGAGCACGCGCGTGGCCGCCGTACAGTCCTGCCCGGCGTTGAAGAACCCGGCGACGGAGATGTCCTCCACCGCCTTCGCGATGTCGGTGTCCTCGAAGACGACGACGGGAGCCTTGCCGCCCAGCTCCAAGTGGACCCGCTTGAGGTCCTTGGACGCGGACTCGGCGACGGACATGCCGGCCCGCACGGACCCGGTGATCGAGGCCATCGCCGGCACCGGGTGCTCGACCATCAGACGGCCCGTGTCCCGGTCACCGGTGATGACGTTGAAGACCCCCTTGGGCAGAATCCCGCCGATGATCTCCGCGATGAGAACGGTCGACGCCGGAGTCGTGTCCGACGGCTTGAGAACCACCGTGTTGCCCGCCGCGATCGCCGGCGCGAACTTCCACACGGCCATCATCATCGGGTAGTTCCAGGGCGCGACCTGCGCGCAGACCCCGACCGGCTCACGGCGGACGATCGAGGTCAGGCCCTCCATGTACTCACCGGCGGACCGGCCCTCCAGCATCCGCGCCGCACCGGCGAAGAACCGGATCTGGTCGACCATCGGCGGGATCTCCTCGGACCGCGTGAGCCCGATCGGCTTGCCGGTGTTCTCGACCTCGGCCGCGATCAGTTCCTCGGCGCGCTCCTCGAACGCGTCGGCGATCTTCAGGAGGGCCTTCTGCCGCTCGGCCGGGGTGGTGTCACGCCAGCCGGGGAAGGCGGCAGCGGCAGCGGTCATCGCCGCGTCCACGTCCGCCTGCCCGGACAGCGGCGCGGTCGCGTACGCCTCACCGGTCGCGGGGTTGACCACCTCCGTGGTCCGTCCGTCGGCGGCGTCCCGGAACTCACCGTCGATGTAGTTGCGCAGACGACGCAGCTCGGTGCTCACTGCCGGCCTCCTGAAGGGGTTGGAACTGTCCACTGACTGAGACACCCACCCTAATCCGGCGGCCCACGTTTTCAACACCCCCGATCGCACCAAGGCTGCGAAATCCGCAGGTCTCCGTAGCGTAAACAACGGATTTCATTGCTACGGCCTTGCGGAAGTGTCGAGACGTCGTGCACAGTGACGTCGTGGCCAGTCGAAGCACAGACCCCAGGGACTCACGGGTCGTCCGCGAGTCCAGGAACGGCACCCCGCATCTGGATGCCGTCTCCCTCGCCATCATCGAACAGCTCCAGGAGGACGGCCGCCGCCCGTACGCCGCGATCGGCAAGGCCGTCGGCCTGTCCGAGGCGGCCGTGCGCCAGCGCGTCCAGAAGCTGCTCGACCAGGGCGTGATGCAGATCGTCGCCGTCACGGACCCGCTCACCGTGGGCTTCCGGCGCCAGGCGATGGTCGGCATCCACGTCGAGGGCGACGTGGAGTCCGTGGCCGACGCGCTGACCTCCATGTCCGAGTGTGAGTACGTGGTGATGACCGCCGGCTCCTTCGACCTGATGGTGGAGATCGTCTGCGAGGACGACGACCACCTGCTGGAGGTCATCAACCGCCGCATCCGGGCCATCCCCGGCGTGCGCTCCACCGAGAGCTTCGTTTACCTGAAGCTCAAGAAGCAGACCTACATGTGGGGAACCCGATAACCGTGAGGACCCGATAACCGTGAGCACCAAGGACCTCAGCCAGACCGCGTACGACCACCTGTGGATGCACTTCACCCGCATGTCCTCGTACGAGAACTCCCCGGTCCCCACGATCGTCCGGGGCGAGGGCACCTACATCTACGACGACAAGGGCAAGCGCTACCTCGACGGTCTCGCGGGCCTGTTCGTGGTCCAGGCCGGTCACGGCCGCACGGAACTCGCCGAGACCGCCTTCAAGCAGGCGCAGGAGCTGGCGTTCTTCCCGGTGTGGTCCTACGCCCACCCGAAGGCCGTCGAACTCGCGGAGCGCCTCGCGCACCACGCCCCCGGCGACCTCAACAAGGTCTTCTTCACCACCGGCGGCGGCGAGGCGGTGGAGACCGCCTGGAAGCTCGCCAAGCAGTACTTCAAGCTGGTCGGCAAGCCCACCAAGTACAAGGTGATCTCCCGCGCGGTCGCCTACCACGGCACCCCGCAGGGCGCCCTGTCGATCACCGGTCTGCCGGGCCTCAAGGCCCCCTTCGAGCCGCTGGTCCCCGGCGCGCACAAGGTCCCGAACACCAACATCTACCGCGCCCCGCTCTTCGGCGACGACCCGGAGGCCTTCGGCCGCTGGGCCGCCGACCAGATCGAGCAGCAGATCCTCTTCGAGGGCCCGGACACGGTCGCGGCGGTCTTCCTGGAGCCGGTCCAGAACGCGGGCGGCTGCTTCCCGCCCCCGCCCGGCTACTTCCAGCGCGTGCGCGAGATCTGCGACCAGTACGACGTCCTGCTGGTCTCGGACGAGGTCATCTGCGCCTTCGGCCGCCTCGGCACCATGTTCGCCTGCGACAAGTTCGACTACGTCCCGGACATGATCACCTGCGCCAAGGGCATGACCTCGGGCTACTCCCCGATCGGCGCCTGCATCATCTCCGACCGCCTGGCCGAGCCGTTCTACAAGGGCGACAACACCTTCCTGCACGGCTACACCTTCGGCGGCCACCCGGTCTCCGCGGCCGTCGGCCTCGCCAACCTCGACCTGTTCGAGCGCGAGGGCCTCAACCAGCACGTCCTCGACCACGAGGGCGCGTTCCGCTCGACCCTGGAGAAGCTCCACGACCTGCCGATCGTCGGCGACGTCCGCGGCAACGGCTTCTTCTACGGCATCGAACTGGTCAAGGACAAGACGACCAAGGAGTCCTTCAACGACGAGGAGACCGAGCGCGTCCTGTACGGCTTCCTCTCCAAGGCCCTCTTCGACAACGGCCTCTACTGCCGTGCCGACGACCGCGGCGACCCGGTCGTCCAGCTCGCCCCGCCGCTGATCTCCAACCAGGAGACCTTCGACGAGATCGAGCAGATCCTGCGCGCGACGCTCACGGAGGCCTGGACCAAGCTGTAACCCCTCCCAGCGATTCAGCGGCTTATACGGCCCGGGGTGCGCCCGTCCGAGTGACAGGCGCGCACCCCGGGCCGTGTGCTGTACGGCGTCCCGCCCCCGCCTCCTTAGCGTGCCTGGTAACCGATCGGCCCTGCTTTCGTTCCCCCGCACGGGGGATGGCAAGGCACAACGGACCAGAACGAGGTGTACGCCCATGGAGGCTCCGCCGGACAACGACGTGCTCTGGGCACGCTCCCTGCACTTCACCCACCGCGACGGCTCACCCGCGCTCCAGGGCGTCTCCCTGGGTGTGCGCGAGGGCGAGATCCTCGCCGTGACCGGCCCGCGCGGCAGCGGCAAGACCACCCTGCTCGGCTGTCTCTCGGGGCTCACCCCGGCCCAGCGGGGCGAGGTCTGGTTCAACAGCGTGCCCGTCCACACGATGGGCCCGATGACCCGCGAACGGCTGCGCCGGGACCGCTTCGGCTGGATCGACCCGGCCCCGGCGCTGGTCCCCGAGCTGAACGCCTGGGAGAACGCCGCCCTCCCCCTCATGCTGCGCGGCACCAGCCGCCGGCGCGCCAAGGTCGCCGCCCTGGAGTGGCTGGAGCGCCTCGACATCGGCGACCGGACCCGCAAACGCCCGCACGAACTCCGCCAGTCCGAGCGGCAGCGCGTCTGCATCGCCCGCGCCCTCGCCCCGGCCCCGTCGGTGCTGTTCGCGGACGAGCCGACGGCCCCGCTGTACCGGGCGGACCGCGCCCACGTCCTGCGCACGCTCACCACGGCCGCCCGCTCGCACGGCATCACGGTGGTCCTCGCGACGCACGACGCCGACACCGCGGCCCTCGCCGACCGCACGGTCACGCTCCTGGACGGACGCCGGGTCAACACCGTGCACCTGCCCCCGATGGCCGACCCGGAAGGCCGCACCGCGTGCTCGCTCTCCGTCTGACCTGGGCCGCCCGCCCCGCCGTACAGCTGCGCCGCCTCCTGGTGGCGCTGGCCTCGGCGGGCACCGGCTTCCTCCTCCTGTGCGCCCTCGGCCACGCGATCAGCCACCCCGAGGACCCCACGGGCGCGGCACTCCGCCTCGCCTGGTGCCTCACCCCCCTTGCGGCCACGGTCCACTTCGCCCTCGCGGTGGCCCGCACCGACCCGGGCACCCGCCCCCGCCCCGGCCTCGCCGCGATCGGCCTGGGCCCGGCCCGTCTGATGGCCGTATCGGCCACGACGACAGCCCTGTCCTGCGTCCTGGGCTCGATGCTGGCCCTCCTCGTCTTCCTCCACCTGCGCGGCGACCTGACGGGCATGCCCTTCGACGGCGCGGGCGCGGACTTCCTGGCGGCGGACTCCCCCCTCCCGCTACCGGCCGCCCTGACGCTGCTGGGCCTGGTACCGGCGATCGCCTCGACGACGGTGGCGCTGGTGCTGCGCCCCCGGGACGACCGGCCGACGTCGACGCGACGGTCGTACGGCAGATTCGGCGCGTACGGCAGGACGGCGGGCAAGGAGACCTTCGGAACCTACGGCCGCTTCGGTACGCGTTTCCGCCCGCTCACCCGCCCTGTGCCCGCCCCCGCGGCTCCCCCCGCCGACGAAGACCAGCCCGCCCCGGACGCTCTCCCCGCTCCACCCCACGAGTCCCCGCGAGGCCTCCCCTGGGGCATCACCATCCTCGCCGCGGGCCTGGCCGTGGAGGCGTACGCGAACCGCGCCACCCCGACCACCCCCCTCCCCGGCGGTCTCACCGGCACCCCGTCCGTCCTGATCGGCTGGATCCTCACCGCGGTCGGTCTCGCCACCGCCGGCCCCGGCCTCACCCATCTGTGCGGCCGTCTCCTCCAGTCCGCGAGCCCCGGCGCGCTCCGGCTCCTCGCGGGCCGGATCCTGATGACGGAGGCGACCCGTATCGGCCACCCCCTCGGCATCGTCTGCGCGGTCGCCTCCGGTGCGTACGCCATGGCCGCCCTGCACGACTCCAGCCGTCCCACCTTCGGCCCCCTGACCACGCTCGGCCTGCTCCTGGTCACCGGCTGCACCCTGGCCACCCTGCTCACAGCCGCCGTGGAGGCGAAGCACGCCCGGTCCGACACCACGGCCGCGCTCGTGCGCCTCGGCGCCCCCGCCACGATGCTGCGCAGCGCTGCCGCCCTGCGCGCCGGTGCCCTGCTGAGCCTCTTCGGCCCACTGACCCTGGTCGTGGCGGAGCTGGCGGCCCTTCCGCTGATGCACTGAAAAAAATCCGTCGCCGCCGATGAGTTCCGTCCGGGCCCCCGGTCTACCTCATCGAACAGCACGCATCCGACAGGGAGAGACCGCCATGACCGCGACCCAGTACCAGCAGATGATCTTCGTGAACCTGCCGGTGAACAACCTCGACGCCTCGAAGAAGTTCTTCACGGAGCTCGGTTACTCGCTCAACGAGCAGTTCAGCGACGACAAGGCGGCCTCCGTCGTGATCAGCGACACCATCGTCGCGATGCTGCTCACGAAGCCGTTCTACGCGACCTTCACCAAGAAGGAGATCGCGGACGCGACGAAGACCAGCCAGGTGCTGATCTGTCTGAGCGCGGAGAGCCGCGCGAAGGTGGACGAACTCGTCGAGAAGGCGGTCGCCGCCGGCGGTACGGCCAACGACGACGTCCAGGACCAGGGCTTCATGTACGGCCGCTCCTTCGACGACCTCGACGGCCACAGCTGGGAGGTCGTGTGGATGGACCCGGCGGCGATCCAGGGCTGACCGGAGTCGGCCGACGGCGTGCTTAGCATGGGCGGGTGCAGACCAGTCCCGCCCATGCGGCGCATCACGACGACCGTGAGATCGAGACGCTCGACGAGTTCGACGCGGTCGTCTCGGCCCGCTCCACCCTCGCCGGATTCCGGGTCCAGGCCGTCGATCTGACGGACCGCACAAGGGAGTTGCTGGGCAACGACACCGCGGGCGCGGTCTTCCTCGGCTGCCGGATGCGCGCCGACGCCGAGACGAAGGTCCGCGCGGACGGCGCGCTCGTCTTCCCGCCCGTTCCGGACCTGCCCTTCGACCCGTACCGCGGACTCCTCTACTCCCCCGACGAGTTGTTCGACGGACTCGACAAGGGATACGAGCAGACTCCGGACGCCCTCTCCTACGCCTGGTTCCAGCGCACCAGGGCCGACGGCGACATCTTCGCCTCGATGCTGCGCTCCGTCCACGACGACGCCGTCTCCGACGCCCTCGACGAACTCCTGCGCGGCACAAGGGTCGTGGGGGTGATGGGCGGTCACGCGATGGCCCGCGGGACACAGGCCTACGCCGGTGCCGCGCGGCTCGGCCGGGAGCTGACCCGTGCCGGGTTCACCGTGGCCACCGGCGGCGGACCGGGCGCGATGGAGGCGGCCAACCTCGGCGCCTACGCGGCCCCCTTCGAGGACGCCATGCTCGACAAGGCCTGCGAACTCCTCGCCCGCGCACCGTCGTTCACGCCCTCGATCACCGACTGGGCCCGCGCCGCCTTCGAGGTCCGCGCCCAGTGGCCCAAGGGCGGCCTCTCGGTGGGGATCCCGACCTGGTTCTACGGTCACGAGCCGCCGAACGCCTTCGCCTCGCACATCGCCAAGTACTTCGCCAACGCCACCCGCGAGGACGGCCTGCTCGCCCGCTCCACCGCGGGCGTGGTCTTCCTGCCGGGTGCCGCCGGGACCGTACAGGAGATCTTCGACAACGCGACGCCCAACTACTACGAGTCGCGCGGCGAACCGACCCCGATGGTGCTCGTGGACGAGGCGCACTGGACGGTCAAGCTGCCGACCTGGCCGCTGCTCCGGGCGCTCGCGCGGGAGCGGTCGATGGAGGCCCGAATCGCCCTGGTTGACCGGATCGAGGAGGCTCCGGCGATGTTGAAACGTCTCATAGGTTAATAACAAGGTAAAGCCAACGCTCAGAAGCCTCCTACGCGTTGACACTGCTTATGCAGCGCTTATAGACCTGTGAGACTCCTGGGGAACGTGATGTCACATCACCACCCCCTCAACCCCCCGCACTTGAGCATCCCGTGAAGGACGAACGTGGCATTTCTGCCCATATCCCGCCGCACCGCGCGTTTCTTCGGCGTTGCCGCCGCCTCGACCGCGATCGTGCTCGGCGCCTCCAGCAACGCGCTCGCCTGCAAGATCGGTGACTTCTCCGCCGAAGCCAAGTGCGACGGCACGCAAGGCGTCATCACAGTGACTGACATCGACCCGAGTGGGGTCGAGGCCACCGTCTCCGTCTTCCTGGAGGAGAACGGCGCCGACGCCCGCAAGGTTGGCGAGCAGCCGGTGAAGGGCTCCGAGAAGGGTACGACCATCACCTTCAAGGAGGACTGGCAGCCCAACGCGGTGTACCGCATCCATGTTGAGGCCAACGGCTACCTCAAGAACAAGGGTGAGGACATCACCCCGAACCTGACCACCCCGGCGACCGCCTGCAAGACCGACGAGTCGCCCACCCCGCCCGCGACCCCGTCGGCCCCGGAGAGCACCCCGCCGGCCGAGGAGTCCTCGACCCCGACCCCGTCGGCCTCGGAGAGCACCACCGCTCCCGCGACCGTCGAGAGCAACGCTCCGTCCCCGGCCGCCGGTGACTCCAACCTCGCCGAGACCGGTGCGAACTCCAACACCGGCCTGATCGCCGGTATCGCCATCGCCCTGGTCGCCGTCGGCGGCGGTGCGGTGTTCTTCGGTCTGCGCCGTCGTGGCGCGAGCAGCACCCGCTGACGCACCCCGCAGCATCACGGTGGCCCGTCCCCTCACCAGGGGGCGGGCCACCGTCCGCTCAGCCCAGTACGACGATTTCGGTCGCGTCGAACTCCACGCCGACCGCGTCCCCGACCTCCGGTGCCTCCCGCAGGGCGCACGCCGCTTCCAGGCGTGGTCCGCCGTCCTCCTGCGGCTGAAGGTGTACGGCGACATGCGTGCCCCGGAACGTCCGCCCGGCGACCACACAGCGCAGCCCCTCGTCGACGGCCACGAGCCGTACGCCCGCCGGACGCACGAGCACGCTCCGCACCCCCTCAAGAGCCCTCGGAGGCACCGGCACCTTGCCCCAGGGCGTCTCCGCCGCCTCCCCGCTGACGAGCCCCTCGACGACGTTCTCGAAGCCGAGGAAGCGGGCCACGAACTCGTCCGCCGGCCGCTGCCAGACCTCAAGTGGCGTACCGGACTGGGCGATCCGCCCGTCCCGCATCACCACGACCCGGTCGGCGAGCGCGAACGCCTCGCCCTGGTCGTGGGTGACGGCCAGCACCGTCGTGCCCAACCGCCCGAACAGCTCCCGCAGTTCGACGACGAGCCGCTCCCGCAGCGACCGGTCCAGCTGCCCGAGCGGCTCGTCGAGCATCAGCAGCCGGGGCCGGGGCGCGAGCGCCCGCGCCAGCGCGACCCGCTGCTGCTCCCCGCCGGACAGCGCGGCGACGGCCCGCCGCTCGGCCCCCGGCAGCCCCACGAGGTCGAGCAACTCCCTTACCCGCTCGCCCTGTTGCGCCTTCGCCACCCCGTGCATCCGCGGCCCGAAGGCCACGTTGCCGGCCACGTCCCGCTGCGGGAACAGCTGATGGTCCTGGAACATCAGCCCGACCTCCCGCTTGTGCGCGGGCACGGCGGCCTGGTCCCGCCTGTCGAGCAACACCCGCCCCGCGTCCAGCGGTTGGAGCCCGGCGACCGCCCGCAGCAGGGTCGACTTGCCGCTGCCGCTGGGCCCGAGCACGCACACGATCTCGTGCTCGGCGACCGCCAGATCGACCCCGTCCAGGACGGCCCGCCCACCGAAGCGGACCGTCGCGCCCTCCAGCGCCAGCAGCATCAGAACTCCCCGGTCCGGTCGGTCCGCAGCCTCTCGAGGATCAGCAACGCCACCGCGCACACCACCATCAGAATCGTCGAAAGGGCCATCGCCTGGCCGTAGTTGAGGTCACCGGCCCGTCCGAGCAGCCGCGCCACGGCGACCGGCAGCGTCGGGTTGTCGGGCCGCGCGATGAACACGGTCGCGCCGAACTCCCCGAGCGACACCGCGAAGGCGAACCCGGCCGCGATCAGCAACGCCCGCCGTACGAGGGGCAGATCGACCTCCCGCCACACCCGCCAGGGCGAGGCCCCGAGCACGGCGGCGGCCTCGCGCAGCCTCTCGTCCACCGCCCGCAGGACGGGCAGCATGGTCCGTACGACGAAGGGCACCCCCACCAGCGCCTGCGCGAGCGGCACCAGGATCCAGGACGCCCTCAGGTCCAGCGGCGGCTCGTCGAGGGCGATCAGGAACCCGAACCCCACGGTCACCGCGGACACCCCGAGCGGCAGCATCAGCAGCGCGTCGAAGCCCCGTACGAACCGCCCCGCGTCCCGCCTGGTGAGCGCGGCCGCCGCGAGCCCCCCGATCACGACCGCGATGGCGGTGGCCGCGAGGGCGTACTCCAGGGAGTTACCGATCGCCTCGATCGGCGCGACGAGGAAGACCCCGCCGTCGCTGTGGGTGAGCGCCCGGTAGTAGCCGAAGTCGGGGGCGTCGAGGGAGCGTTGGACGAGGACGGCGAGGGGCAGCACCAGGAGTACGGCGATGCTGCACCCGACTCCGGCCAGCAGCCCCCACTCCCGCGCCCCGCGCGGCCTGCGGGCGGTGCCGGAGGCGTCGACGAGCCGGAGGGCGCCCTCCCGTCGCCGTACGGTCCAGGCGTGCAGGGCGAGGACCGCGCCCACCGCGACGAACTGGATCAGTGTGAGCACGGCGGCCGTCGCGAGGTCGAAGATCTCGGAGGTCTGCCGGTAGATCTCCACTTCGAGAGTGGAGAAGGTCGGCCCGCCGAGGATCTGGACCACGCCGAAGGAGGTGAAGGTGAAGAGGAAGACCATAAGGGCGGCGGCGGCCACGGCGGGCGCGAGCGCGGGCAGGGTGACCGTACGCCAGGCTTTCCAAGGGGACGCCCCGAGCATCCGCGCGGCCTGCGCCTGCCGGGGGTCCAGTTGGGCCCACAGCCCGCCCACCGTCCGTACGACGACCGCGTAGTTGAAGAAGACGTGCGCGAGCAGGATCGCCCACACGGTGGTGTCCAGGCGTACGCCCCACAGCTCGTCCAGCAGTCCGCCGCGGCCGACGAGCGCCAGGAAGGCCGTACCGACGACGACGGTCGGCAGCACGAACGGGACGGTGACCACGGCCCGCAGGACCTGCTTGCCCGGGAAGTCGAAGCGCGCGAAGACGTATGCGCCGGGGAGCGCGACCAGCAGCGTGAGCGCGGTGGAGGCGAGCGCCTGCCAGGTGGTGAACCACAGGACATGGCGGATGTCCGACCGGGCGAGGACGTCGGCGATCCGGCCGAACTGCCAGGTGCCGTCCGTGTCGAGGCCGCGCCTGACGATCGCGGCGACGGGATAGGCGAAGAAGACGGCGAAGAACGCGACGGGCACGGCCATGAGACCGAGCCGCGCCGCCGCGCCCCTCCTGCTCAGGCGGGTACCTACTTCAGTACGAGCGAGGTCCACGACTTGACCCAGTCGTCCCGGTGCTCGGCGATCTTCGCCGGGTCCATGGTCTCGGGATCCTTGGCCTGCGGGCCGTACTCGGTGAACTCGGCGGGCACCGAGGCGCCTTCCACGACCGGGTAGACGAACATGTTGAGCGGCATGTCCTGCTGGAACTCCTTGGTCAGCAGGAAGTCGATCAGCGCCTTGCCGCCCTGGGTGTTCTTCGCGTTGCTCAGCAGCCCCGCGTACTCGATCTGCCGGAAGCAGGTGCCGTCGGCGACCCCGGTGGGGGCGGTCTTCGGCTTCGGGTCGGCGTAGATCACCTCGGCGGGCGGCGAGGAGGCGTAGGAGACGACGAGCGGCCGGTCCGCCTTCGCCTTCTTGCCCCCCGCGGAACCGGAGAACTCCTCGTTGTAGGCCTGCTCCCAGCCGTCGACGACCTTCACGCCGTTGGCCTTGAGCTTCTTCCAGTAGCCCTCCCAGCCGTCGTCGCCGTACTTGGCGGCGGACCCGAGCAGGAAGCCGAGCCCCGGCGAGGAGGTGGAGGCGTTCTCGGTGACGAGGAGGTTCTTGTAGGCGGGCTTGATCAGATCGTCGTACGACGTCGGCGGCTGGAGCTTGTGCTCGGTGAAGTACGCCTTGTCGTAGTTGACGCAGATGTCGCCGGTGTCGATGGGCGTGACCTTGTCCCCGTCGACCCGGTACCCCGCCTTGATGGTGCCGGCGCCCTTCGCCTCGTACGACTGGAAGAGGCCGTTGTCGAGGGCCCGGGAGAGCAGGGTGTTGTCGACGCCGAAGAAGACGTCTCCCTGCGGGTTGTCCTTGGTGAGGATCGCCTTGTTGACGGCCTGCCCGGCGTCGCCGTCCTCCAGGACCTTGACCTTGTAGCCGGACTTCTTCTCGAAGTCGGCGAGGACGTCCTTGGAGACGGCCCAGGAGTCGTGGCTGACGAGGGTGACGGTCTTGGAGCCGTTGCCGGTGCCGTCGTCGGACGAGGATCCGCACGCGGACAGCGTGACGAGACCGAGGCCGACGAGGGCAGCCGCATACTTCTTGATGTTCACGGTGATGACCGAACTTCCTACCCAGAATGACCTGGGCGAGGTTCAGAGGGTCTGCGGCTCGATCGCCGCACTCTCAGCGCTGCTGCGCTCCCCTGTCGGATATGAAGATGTACGTCTTTCAGACTACCGTTCGGTGGCCGCGAGCTGGCCGCAGGCCCCGTCGATCTCCTGACCACGGGTGTCCCGGACGGTCACCGGCACGCCGTGCGCCGCGATGGCCTCGACGAACGCCTTCTCGTCCTCGGGCCGCGAGGCCGTCCACTTGGACCCGGGCGTGGGGTTCAGCGGGATGAGGTTGACGTGCACGGGCTTGCCCTTGAGCAGCCGCCCGAGCCGGTCACCGCGCCAGGCCTGGTCGTTGATGTCCCGGATGAGGGCGTACTCGATGGAGAGCCGACGCCCGCTCTTCTCGACGTAGTCGAAGCCGGCGTCGAGGACCTCGCGCACCTTCCACCGCGTGTTCACGGGGACGAGGGTGTCGCGCAGCTCGTCGTCGGGGGCGTGGAGGGAGATCGCGAGCCGGCACTTGAAGCCTTCGTCGGCGAACCGGTGAATGGCGGGCACGAGCCCGACCGTCGAGACGGTGATGCCACGCTGCGAGAGCCCGAGGCCATCCGGCGCAGGATCGGTGAGCGCGCGGATGGCGGTGACGACCCGCTTGTAGTTGGCGAGCGGCTCGCCCATCCCCATGAAGACGATGTTGGAGAGCCGCGCGGGCCCGCCGGGCACCTCGCCGTCCCTGAGCGCCCGCATCCCGTCGACGATCTGGTGGACGATCTCCGCGGTGGACAGGTTGCGGTCGAGCCCCGCCTGCCCGGTGGCGCAGAAGGGGCAGTTCATGCCGCAGCCCGCCTGCGAGCTGATGCACATGGTCACCCGGTCCGGGTACCGCATCAGCACCGACTCCACGAGCGTCCCGTCGAACAGCCGCCACAGCGTCTTGCGCGTGGTCCCCTGGTCCGTCGACAGATGCCGTACGACGGTCATCAGCTCGGGAAGCAGCGCCTCCTGGAGCTTGGGGCGCGCGGCGGCGGGGATGTCGGTCCACTCGGCCGGGTCGTGCGCGTACCGCGCGAAGTAGTGCTGCGACAGCTGCTTGGCACGAAACGGCTTCTCCCCGATCTCCGCCACCGCGTCCTTGCGCTCGGCGGGCGTGAGATCAGCGAGATGCCGCGGCGGCTTCTTGGCTCCGCGGGGGGCGACGAAAGTGAGTTCTCCGGGCTTAGGCATGGCTGTACCAGTGTCGCAGATCATTCCGGGACCGCGGTCAGAAGATCCACAGGCCGAAGGCGGCGACCGTGAGGCCGATGACCACGAAGAAGCCGGCGGTGAGGGTGACGGGGAGTGCCTGGCCGCGGCGGCGGGAGGGGTCCAGGCCGCGGTAGGTGCTGATCGCCGCGTAGATGCCGATGAGGGCGATCGCGCAGCCGACGACGACGGCGGCGTACTCGAAGAAGCCCGACACGGTGAGGGGGTGGTGCGGGTTGGGGGTGAACACGGCCGCGAGGGCCACTTCGCCTAGGGGGCTCACTGGTCGTTCTCGTCCTTCGTCAGGGCCTGAATGTCGGACTCGATACCGGACGCGGCGGCGTAGACGCCGGTATTCAGCGTGGTGCCCACGGTGTTCTTGAAGGACCCGTCCGCGAGCTTTCCCTGGTCGCTGAGGTGTTCCCCGCCGAGGCTGCCGTGTTGCTCCAGGGCATGGTTGACGCCGTGGTTCTGGGCGTTTCCGACGGCGCCCGCGGCAGCGTTGGTCAGCGCGTCCTGCTCCATGGTCGAGGCGTCCTGGCCGTTCCTGTAGTCGGCTGTCAGACCGCCCGCGACGTTGCCGAGCGCGCCGTTCACCGAGGTGCCGAGCAGGCCCTCCCCTCTCAGGAGATCCCCGGCCACCCCGGTGAACCGGGCCCCGATCACACCGGCTCCGGCGGTGAACCCGGCCGTGCCGCCCGCCAGCCACGCACCGTTCGTGAGGTCGGCCCCCACGGTCACCGGCTGGCCGTTGACGGCCTGGGTCACCATCAGGCTTCCCGAGTCCGCCACGAAGTTCGTCGCGAAGCTCTCCAGCCCCGTCTTGGCGAAGCTCGCGCTGACCCTGGCGACGGCGGTGAGCATCTTCTCCAGCGTCGCGACCGTCTCCGCGCTCAGCCCCGAGAACCGCTCCAGGAGGCCCGCCACCCGCTCCGCCGCCGACGTGAACAACTTGACCAGGTCCACGACCTTGGCGACCCGCTCCGCCACCGCCGTGTTCGCGACGAGGTCGGAGATGAAGCCGGTGAAGAACGACAGCGCGACCCCGGCGATCTCCATCTCGGCGATCTCGACGCAGATGTCGATGATCTCCTTGTTGATCCCGTCGATCTCGTCCGCGTAGGAGCGCAGGCCGTCGGCGACGTGGTGGAAGTTCGCGGCGACGTCCTGGACGACCTTCTTCTGCTTGGCCCAGTGCTTCTCGAAGGCGTCCCGGGCGGCGCCGTGCCACCCCTGCCGGTCGACCCCGGCGATCGCCGCGTCTACGGCCCGTACGACGTCCGTCAGCTCCGTGCCCATGGTGTCCCAGGCGCGGGCGATGGACCGGAGGGTGTCGCCGTCGCCGCCGGGGAGTTCCACACCGGCGGCCTGGAGGATCTCCAGGACCTTGCCGTCGATCCAGCCGTTGATGCTCACGGACGGCCGCCCGAGGCCGCGGCGTGCAGATAGCCGAGGGCGGCCTGGTCCGAGTCCATGTAGTGGGTGGCGTTCAGCCGCAGCCGGTCGCCGTCGCTCCTGAGCACGTCCGGAAGATGCCCGAGCGCCTTGACCGTGCTGTCCAGCAGCTGCCGGTACTTCTCGGTCGCCCCGTCACAGATCCCCAGCAGCCCGAACGCCTGCCCGATCTCCGCCGCGCTCCCCGAGAACGCCCCGATCGGCCCGGCAAGCCCGGTCGCCTCCCGGTCGAACCTGCCCGCCAGGTCCGTCAACGTCTCGGGATCCACCCCGAACTGCCCGCTCATCCCGTTTCCCCCGTTCGAAAACCGACGCGACGGTCAGCATCCCGAACGAACTCCCGCGAAAACGGCCCCTTTTACGTATGCGAAGCAACCTCTGACACACAATTTGCGCCAACCTGGCCTGCACCATGCCCACGGTGAAGAAACGCAAAGGGGCGACAGCCGTCGCTGCCGCCCCTCGCCAAAGTCCTGCGTCAGCCGCTGCCCACGAACAGCACCAGCAGCAACCACACCACCGGAGCCGTGGGCAACAGGGAGTCCAGGCGGTCCATGCTGTATCCGATGTGCCGCTACCGCGGCGTAGCGCCGTGGCCCCTCAGCCGCTCCCCACAAAAACCACCAGCAGCAGCCACACCACCGGAGCCGTGGGCAACAGCGAGTCCAAGCGGTCCATGATTCCGCCGTGGCCCGGGAGCAGCGTGCCCATGTCCTTGATGCCCAGGTCGCGTTTGATCATCGACTCGCCGAGGTCGCCCAGCGTCGCGCTGGCGGCGACCGCGAGGCCCAGGAGCAGGCCCTGCCACCACGTGCCGTCGTCGATCAGGAACTCCATGCACACCGCACCCGCCGCCATCGCGAAGGTGACCGCCCCGACGAGCCCCTCACGGGTCTTGCCGGGGCTGATGCGCGGCGCGAGCTTGTGCGTGCCGAAGCGCCAGCCGACGGCGTACGCCCCGGTGTCGCTGACGACCGTCAGGACCAGGAAGGTCACGACCCGGGCCGCCCCGTCCTCGGCCGTCAGCATCATCGCGACGAACGTGGCCAGGAACGGGACGTAGAACGCGACGAAGACGCCCGCCGTGACGTCCTTGAGGTAGCCCTCCGGCGGTTCCGTCATCCGCCAGACAAGGACCGCGAGCGCCGTGAGCGCCATCGCGACCCAGGCCCCCTCGGCGCCCCGCACATACCCGGCGACCACCATCGCGGCCCCGCCGAGCGCCAGCGGCACGAGGGGCGCCTTGATGCCCTTGCGCTCCGCCAGCCGCGAGGTCAGCTCCCACAGCCCCACCACGACGGCGACCGCTATCACGCCGACGAACACGGCCTTGACGAAGAACAGCGACGCGATGATCACCACACCGAGCCCGACGCCGACCCCTATGGCCGCGCCCAGGTCCCGCCCCGCGCTCTTCTTCTGCGGCGCGGGCGCCGGCTGCGAGGCGTCGGGCATGGGCTCCGGATCCTGCTTCTGCGACGCCGCCGGATAGGGCTGCGCCGACGGGGTCTGGTCGCGAAACGGCTCGTTGCGGAACGTCTCGTCCCGGAACGTCTCGTCCCGGAACAAGGGACCGCTCAGCCGAGCGGTCCCCCGGTCGTCATCCTGGTCTCCGCCATACGCGGGTACGTCGGGCACGATGGGCATGGGGCGAGTCTGCTGCGCCTCAGGCGCATCGTACGCGGGACCCGCCGGGGCAGCCCCCTGGACAGGCCCCTGGTCGATGGGCCCCCAGTACCCGGCGGGCGGTCCGGCTGGTGGCGGAGAGCCCCAGGAAGAGTCGTTCATCAGACCTCGAGCAGCTCAGCTTCCTTGTGCTTGAGGAGCTCGTCCACCTGGGCGACGTACTTCGCGGTGGTGTCGTCGAGCTCCTTCTCCGCGCGCCGGCCCTCGTCCTCGCCGACCTCGCCGTCCTTGATCAGCTTGTCGATGGCGTCCTTGGCCTTGCGGCGGACGGAGCGGATGGACACCTTGGCGTCCTCGCCCTTGCCCTTGGCGACCTTGATGTAGTCGCGGCGGCGCTCCTCGGTGAGCTCGGGGAACACCACCCGGATGATGTTGCCGTCGTTGCTCGGGTTGACGCCCAGGTCGGAGTCGCGGATCGCCTGCTCGATGTTGCGCAGCGCGGTCTTGTCGAACGGGGTCACCACGGCCATGCGCGGCTCCGGCACGGAGAACGAAGCCAGCTGGTTGATCGGCGTCGGCGCGCCGTAGTAGTCGGCCACGATCTTGTTGAACATCGCCGGGTGCGCACGGCCGGTGCGGATCGCGGCGAAGTCCTCCTTGGCGACCACGACGGCCTTCTCCATCTTCTCCTCGGCCTCGAGGAGGGTCTCTTCGATCACCACTTGCTCCTGCGTGTCTTGAGTAGGCCCGGCTGCTGTTCCGTGTGCGTGGGGGCGGCGGCCGGCTGCGTCGCGTCTTCTTCCTGCACGGTTCCCGACCGGCAGGACATTGTCCATCCCCCGGTCAGGGACCGGGGACAACTGCGGTCAGTCCCGGCTGCCCTGGTCACCCACCAGCGTGCCGATCTTCTCACCCTTGACGGCGCGCGCGATATTGCCCTCGGCCAGAAGCTCGAAGACCAGGATCTGGAGCTTGTTGTCGCGGCACAGGGTGATGGCGGTCATGTCGGCGACCTTGAGGTCGCGGGTGATGACCTCGCCGTAGCTGAGGGAGTCGAACTTGACGGCCTCGGGGTTGGCCTTGGGGTCGGAGTCGTAGACCCCGTCCACGCCGTTCTTGCCCATCAGCAGCGCCTCGGCGTCGATCTCCAGGGCGCGCTGGGCGGCGGTGGTGTCGGTGGAGAAGTACGGCATGCCCATACCGGCGCCGAAGATGACCACACGGCCCTTCTCCAGGTGGCGCACGGCGCGCAGCGGGATGTACGGCTCGGCGACCTGGCCCATGGTGATCGCGGTCTGCACGCGCGAGTCGATGCCCTCCTTCTCCAGGAAGTCCTGGAGGGCGAGGCAGTTCATCACGGTGCCGAGCATGCCCATGTAGTCCGAGCGGGCGCGGTCCATGCCGCGCTGCTGGAGTTCGGCGCCGCGGAAGAAGTTGCCGCCGCCGATGACGACCGCGATCTCGGCGCCGTCCCGGACGACGGCGGCGATCTCACGGGCGATCTTGTGCACCACGTCGGGGTCGACCCCCAGGCCCCCGCCACCGGAGAAGGCCTCACCGGACAGCTTCAGCAGAAACCGCCCGCGTACTTTGCCGTCGTCGCTCTTCTTCGCCTTGGTGGTCATGGAGATCCGCCTCTTTCACGTGGTGCACATACGAAGAAGGCCATTGCCGGTGGGTCGCTGTTCGCTCCCGTGCTCGGCAATGGCCTCCTCGTCAGATCTGCTGTCGTCCGTCAGCCGTGGACGACTGCACACGACCCTATAGGGGTCGCGCGTGAGTCGCGGTACGGACTCAGATGCCGACCTTGATGCGCGTGAAGCGCTTCAGGGTGACACCGGCCTCGTCCAGGACCTTCTGGACGGACTTCTTGTTGTCGAGCGCGTACGGCTGACCGAGCAGCGTGGCGTCCTTGAAGAAGCCGTTGAGGCGACCCTCGACGATCTTCGGCAGGGCGGCCTCGGGCTTGCCCTCGGCGCGGGTGGTCTCCTCGGCGACGCGGCGCTCGGACTCGACGACCTCGGCCGGCACGTCCTCCTTGGAGAGGTACTTCGGCGCGAAGGCGGCGATGTGCTGGGCAATGCCCTTGGCGACGTCGGCGTCCGGCTTGTCCAGCTCGACGAGGACACCGATCTGCGGGGGCAGGTCGGGCATCGTGCGGTGCATGTAGGCGAGGACGAAGCCGTCGTTGAACTGCGCGAAGCGGTCCAGGACGATCTTCTCGCCGAGGTTGGCGTTGGCCTCGTCCACGAACGCCTGGACGGTCTTGCCGGCTTCGATCTCGGAGGCGAGCAGGGCGTCCAGGTCGGCCGGGGAGGTCGCGGCGACGTGCTCGGCGATCTGGTTGGCGACGGCCTGGAACTTCTCGCCCTTGGCGACGAAGTCCGTCTCGCACTTCAGCTCGACCAGGACACCGGAGGAGTTGTCGTCGGCGATGATGGAGACCACGGCGCCGTTCTCGGCGGAGCGGCCCTCGCGCTTGGCGACGCCCTTCTGGCCCTTGATCCGAAGCGCCTCGACGGCCTTCTCGACGTCGCCCTCGGCCTCGTCCAGCGCCTTCTTGCAGTCCATCATGCCGGCGCCCGTGAGCTCACGGAGCTTCTTGACGTCGGCGGCGGTGTAGTTCGCCATGATTCTTGGAGTCTCTCTCGAACTCGAAAGTCTGAAGATCTACGGGACGGACGGCGGGGGTCTCACGCTCCTCGGCTTCGGCGTGGCGCCGGTGCACGACACGGTGCCGCGCGCGCTGGTCGCGGCCTGCGACGCCTAC
>NZ_JBEYVC010000107.1:0-35685 GCF_040643855.1 Streptomyces sp. NPDC047072
GTGGGTGCGGGGGGGCGGGGTGCGGGGGGGCGGGGCGGGTGCGGGGGGGGATAGCGGGTCAGGGGTGGGCGTAGCAGGCCGGGGGTGGGCGAGGCGCAGGTGCGGGGCGCGCCGGGGTGGGCGAGGGCGGGCCGGGGGTGGGCGATGCGCAAGTTCGCGGCGGGCCGGAGTTGGGCGGGTGCGGGTGGGGATTGGTGCGGAATTCCCGGCGACACGCCGTCGGTACCGCTCGTGGCCTGGACATTCGCACCAATCTCCCCACAGCTGAGCCCGTGGGGCGCGGGCGGGGGCGGGCGCGGTTGAGGCGGGGGCGGGCGCGGTTGAGGCGGGGGCGGGCGCGGTTTTGGGCGGGCGCGGACCCGGGATGGTGCAGACCCGGGATGGTGCGGACCCGGGATGGTGGGGACCCCGGATGGCGCGGCCCCGGGATGGTGCAGGCCCGGGATGGTGCGGTGGCCCCGGCAGCCCGAAGCAACCTGGCCCCCGGATCAGCGGGTCACCACCACCGTCACCGGGCGGGACAGGTCCGTCGTCAGGTGGGTGCCCGGTGTGGGGGTGCCGTCCGGGGGTGGGAGTGTGGCCGTCGGGGCGTTTCGGGCGGCGAGGGGGATCTCGACTCGGCTGACCGTGCCTCGGGGCGCGCCGCCGGGCAGGGAGACGTACTGGACGTCGAGACACCGCTCGCGCAGACGGGCGAGGACGGCCGTGACGGTGTCACCCGGCCGGAACTCCGGGACGGTCACACGCCGGGGCACCGAGCGATCGACACCGGCACACGCCCGGTCCCTCTCCCACACCACCCCCGGCTCCCCAGCCCGTCCCTCGCCCTCCCCAGGCACCTGTGGCTGCGCGGACCCGCTGTCACTCTCCCCCGACCCCTCCGGCTGTCCGGACCCGCTGCCGCTCTCCCCCGCCCCCTCCGCCTGCCCAGACCCACCGCTGACCTCTCCCGCCCCCTCCGACTGCCCGGACCCACCGCCACTCTCCCCCGGCGCTTCCGCCTCCCCCGCCCCCTCAGGCTGTCCAGACCCACCGCCGCCCTCCCCCGGCCCCTCAGCCTGCCCAGCCCGACCCCCGCGCGGCCTGGACAGCCGGAGGATGACCCTCTCTCCTGGCGCGCCCCTCGTCGCATCCACCCGGAGCGTGTCGTCGTGCAGCCACCGCAAGGGATGCCCGTCCAGTTCGGCGAGCGCCCAGCCTCCGGTGTCGACGAGGTATGCCGTCTCGAGTGCGGGTTCCTCCGGCGGTGGCAGCCGGTGGGAAGGCCCGCGGGAGGCCCGCTCCTCGGAACGGTGCAGCTGCGGAACCACCCAGTTCGAGGGCGGCCGCTCGGGCCAGTGCCGTAGCACCACCAGCAGCTTGCACCCGGCCGGCTCGAACGGGTACGCGCGACCGCCGGTCACCGCATAGGTCCCGGCCCGGCTGACCGCCGTACGAGAAGCGCCGGAGACGTGGATGTCACCGTAGGAGTCCAGCGTGAACCGGACGGACGAAAACCCGGCTCCTCCGCCCGACTCCGAGCCCCCGCCCTGCTCCGGGCCGCCGTCCTGCCCCGAACCCCCGGCCCGCTCCGAACCCCCGGCCGGCCCCGAGCCTCCAGCCCGCCCGGCGCTCCCGCCATCCGCCGCGCTCTCGCCGTGCCCTCCGCTCCCGCCCCGACCCCCACCCCTGCCCCGCGACCGCATCGCACCCCGTGGCCAGCAGGGCTACAACCAGGACGACGGCCGTGGGTGCGCGCATCGGTGCCTCCCGAAGGGGGTGGTTCCGGCGGCCCGGGTGGCCGTCTGGCTCGGCAGTGCACCCCCTCGGCTCCGGGGCCCATTCGTCATTCGGCGAATACCAGGTGGGGTGCGGGGCCAGGGCGTAGCGTCGGAGTACGCACCGAATCGGCCCCGGGAGGCCGACATGACCCCGCCCCGCACCTCACCCCGGCCCGCGCCCCGCCCCTCCGCCGACACCCTCCTGCGCCGCATGGCGGACGTCCTGGACGAGGCCCGGCAGGATCTCGCGAGCGGCGGCGCAGTGCCCCCTGCGTCCCTGCTGCCGGGGCTCCAGCGTCTCGTCCCGTGCGACTGTGCGAGCTTCTCCGAGCTGGACATCCCGACCAGGAGAGCGCTCAACTCCCAGGAGAGCGACGACGAGGAGGACGACTACGACATGGACGCGTACTGGCGCTGGCGCCACCAGCACCTCCAGTGCGTGCAGGTCTGCCGCACGCACGACATCCCCGAGACGACGCAGATGGCGGACTTCCTCTCCGCGCGCGAGCTGCGCCACCTGCCGATCTACACGGAGTTCCTCGCCCCGCACCCCACCATCGCGTCCATCGCCCTGCCCACCGCCCCGAACCGCACCCGCGTCTTCCAGTTCTTCCGCACGGGCGCGCGGCCGTTCGGCGAGCGGGAGATGCTCACGCTGCGGCTGATGGCCCCGCATGTGTACGACCTCTACAAGCAGGCCGAGCGCCGGCGCCGCCCGCCGGTCCGGCTCACCCACCGCCAGCTGGACGTACTGCGCTGTGTGTCCCGCGGCCTGAGCACCCCCCAGATCGCCGAACAGCTCTCGGTCTCCCCGAGCACGGTCCGCAAGCACCTGGAGAACACCTTCGAACGGCTGGGCGTGTCCAGTCGAACGGCCGCGGTGGCCCGGGTCTTCCCCGAGCCGGAGTCGCTGTGACGACGGGCCGGGAACCCGAGACCCGGCTGGATCCGCGCTACAGCGAGGCGGAGGCCGAGGCGACGCCGTGGGCGGACGCCGAATCGCTGCTGGCCGCCGCCGAGCTGTTCTGGATCTCGACGGTACGACCGGACGGACGCCCGCACGTCACCCCGCTGCCCGCGGTGTGGGCACACGGCGCGCTGCACTTCTGCACCGGGCCCGAGGAGCGCAAGGCGAAGAACCTCGCGCACAACGCGTACGTCACCCTGACCACCGGCACCAACATCTGGGACCGGGGCTACGACCTGGTGCTGGAGGGCGAGGCGGTGCGGGTGTCCGACGCGGCGAGGCTCAAGGAGCTGGCCGCCGCGTGGGAGGCGAAGTACGGCGAGTTCTGGCGCTTCGAGGTACGGGAGGGGTATTTCCACCACGGTCCGGGACGCGCGGCCGTTTTCGCGGTGGCGCCGCGCACGGTTTTCGGCTTCGGTAAGGGACAGCCGTTCAGCCAGACGCGCTGGCGCTTCTGAGGGCGGCCGTACCTACTGACGTCGACGAGGGAGTCACGCCATGGACATGAGCCTCGAAGTGATCCTGCTGCCGGTCACGGACGTGGACCGGGCCAAGGAGTTCTACCGCGACAAGGTCGGCTTCCACGTGGACCTCGACGGCGAGGTCATGGAGGGCGTCCGCATCTGCCAGCTGACCCCGCCGGGCTCGGGCTGTTCGATCGCCCTGGTCGACGGCCTCCAGGTCCCCACGGGCGCCCCGCAGCCCGGCACGTACCACGGCATGCAGCTGTGCGTCACGGACGCGAAGGCGGCGTACGAGGAGCTGACCTCCCGCGGTCTGGACGTCAGCGAACCGGTCCAGTTCGCGCCCCAGGACGGCGCCACCTTCATGTACTTCAAGGACCCGGACGGCAACGGCTGGGCGATCCAGGAGTACAAGCGCCGGGAGTCGGAGCCACTGCACAAGGTCCTGGCGGACCAGGCCGGGCAGTGACAGGGGGTGCCTCCGTGAACCAGCTGGCCAGGGGAACCGTCGCGACCAGGCTCCCCGCCCAGGACCTGGAGCGGGCCCGGCGCTTCTACTCCGAGGTCCTCGGCCTCGACCCCGTCGACGAACGGCCGGGCGGGCTGCTGTACCGCTGCGGCGGCACGGAGTTCGCCCTGTTCGCCTCGACGGGCGCCTCCCCCGGTTCCTTCACCCAGATGGGATGGGTGGTCGACGACATCGAGGAGACCGTGGCGGAGCTGCGGGCCCGGGGCGTGGTCTTCGAGGAGGTCGACGTCCCCGGCCTCACGACGAAGAACGGCATCGCGGACATCGACGGCAACTACCCGACCAAGGGCTACCGCGGCGAACGCGCCGCCTGGTTCCAGGACAGCGAGGGCAACCTGCTGGGCATCGGCGAACCGACTCCGTGACACGCGTACGCCCCGCACCCCGAAGAGCATCGGGGCGCGGGGCGTACGGAGTCCTACAGCACCGGCAAGTTCTTCCGCAGTTCGAAGGCCGTGACCTCCGACCGGTACTCCTCCCACTCCTGCCGCTTGTTGCGCAGGAAGAAGTCGAAGACGTGTTCGCCGAGGGTCTCCGCGACCAGGTCGCTGCGTTCCATCAGGGTGAGGGCTTCGCCCAGGTTCTGGGGGAGTGGCTCGATGCCCATCGCGCGGCGCTCCGCGTCGGAGAGGGCCCAGACGTCGTCCTCGGCGCCCGGCGGGAGCTCGTAGCCCTCCTCGATGCCCTTGAGGCCCGCGGCCAGCAGGACCGCGTAGGCCAGGTACGGGTTGGCGCCGGAGTCGATCGAGCGGACCTCGATCCTCGCCGAGCCCGTCTTGCCGGGCTTGTACATCGGGACGCGGACCAGGGCCGAGCGGTTGTTGTGGCCCCAGCAGATGTACGAGGGGGCCTCGCCGCCGGCGCCCGCCGTGCGCTCGGAGCCGCCCCAGATGCGCTTGTAGGAGTTGACCCACTGGTTGGTGACGGCGGAGATCTCCGCGGAGTGCTTGAGCAGGCCCGCGATGAAGGAGCGGCCCACCTTGGAGAGCTGGAACTCCGCGCCCGACTCGTAGAAGGCGTTGCGGTCGCCCTCGAAGAGCGAGAGGTGGGTGTGCATGCCCGAGCCGGGGTGCTCCGAGAACGGCTTCGGCATGAACGTCGCCTGGACGCCCTGCTCCAGCGCCACCTGCTTCATGACCAGGCGGAACGTCATGATGTTGTCGGCCGTCGAGAGCGCGTCGGCGTAGCGCAGGTCGATCTCCTGCTGGCCCGGCGCGCCCTCGTGGTGGGAGAACTCGACCGAGATGCCCATCGACTCCAGCATGGTGATCGCCTGGCGGCGGAAGTCCATGCCGATGTTCTGCGGGGTGTGGTCGAAGTAGCCGGAGTTGTCGGCCGGGGTCGGCCGCGAGCCGTCCAGCGGGCGGTCCTTCAGCAGGAAGAACTCGATCTCCGGGTGGGTGTAGAAGGTGAAGCCCAGGTCGGAGGTGCGGGCCAGCGCGCGCTTGAGGACGTAGCGCGGGTCCGCGAAGGACGGGGAGCCGTCCGGCATCAGGATGTCGCAGAACATCCGGGCCGTGCCGGGGGCCTCGGCGCGCCACGGCAGCACCTGGAAGGTCGACGGGTCCGGCTTGGCGATCATGTCGGATTCGTATACGCGGGCGAATCCCTCGATCGCCGAGCCGTCGAAGCCGATGCCCTCGTCGAAGGCCTGTTCCAGCTCCGCCGGGGCCACGGCGACGGACTTGAGGAAGCCCAGCACGTCCGTGAACCACAGGCGTACGAACCGGATGTCGCGCTCCTCCAGGGTCCGGAGCACGAACTCCTGCTGCTTGTCCATTGTCGACTTCCCCATCCTTGCTGGTCAGGCCGCCTGTCTCCCTGTCCCGCAGGAGGCGGTCGGGCACCTGAGCATCACACCACAACACCATTTCATGCGCGTTGCCGACCATGATCGTCCGGCCGTCCTCGGGGTGAACGCCTCACGTCCGGCGGGTGTACTGCTCTGCCGCCCATCTTGCCTGCTCGGACTGACATACGTAATGCCCGGCCGGCTCCCACTACGATCAGTGCACCGCCCGTCCCGTCAATCGGCCCCTTTCCCCCAGAAGGACACACCTCATGGGTTCCGCCAACAAGAGCACCAGCACGGCCCGCAAGGCGCGCATAGAGGAGATGCGCCGCGCCGAACAGGCACGTGAGCGCCGCAACCGGATCGCGATCATCGCCGCCAGTATGGTGGCCGTCGCCGGTCTCGTCGCCGGCACCGTCGTCTTGGTGCAGTCGCAGTCCGACGACTCGAGCACGGCGGCCGACTCCAAGGGGGCGGGGCACTTCGTGACCGGCTCGGACGGGGTGAAGACCTGGAAGGGCACCCTGGGCCGCACCCACGTCGCCAAGACGGTGACGTACCCGATGGAGCCCCCGGTCGGCGGGGACCACAACCAGGTGTGGATGAACTGCAACGGCGACGTCTACGCCAAGGCGGTGAACAACATGAACGCCGTGCACTCCCTGGAGCACGGCGCCGTCTGGGTGACGTACACGAGCAAGGCGTCGAAGGCGGACGTGGACGCGCTCGCGGCGAAGGTCAAGAAGACGCCGTACACGCTGATGAGCCCGGACGACAAGCAGAAGGACCCGATCATGCTCTCGGCCTGGGGGCACCAGCGCACGGTGACGAGCGCCACCGACCCGAACGTCGACAAGTTCTTCGAGAAGTTCGTGCAGGGCGAGCAGACGCCCGAGCCGGGCGCGGCGTGCACGAACGGTCTGTCGCAGTGAGGTCCGCGGGCGTGGCCGTGGCGGTCGCGGGCGTGCTCGTCGCGGCCGGCGCGATCACCTACGCGGTCGCCGAGGACGGCGGCTCGGCCGACACCCCCACCGCGGACTCCGCGGACGCCGGGTTCGCCCGGGACATGGCCGTGCACCACCAGCAGGCCGTCGAGATGTCGTACATCGTGCGCGACCGCACGAAGGACGAGGAGATCCGGCGCCTCGCCTACGACATCGCCCAGACGCAGGCCAACCAGCGCGGCATGCTGCTGGGCTGGCTGGATCTGTGGGGGCTGCCGAAGGTGTCGTCGAAGCCGCCGATGACCTGGATGGGCATGGGCGACGCGCCCTCCGCCGGGGACGGTTCGCTGATGCCGGGCATGGCGACGAACGACGAGTTGAAGAAGCTGAACACGCTGAGCGGCAAGCAGGCCGAGGTCTTCTACCTCCAGCTGATGACGGACCATCACAAGGGCGGCATCCACATGGCCGAGGGCTGTGTGGAGAAGTGCACGGTCGGCGTCGAGAAGCGGCTGGCGCAGGGGATGGTCGACGCGCAGCAGTCGGAGATCGACCTGATGGCGGGCCTGTTGAAGGAGCGCGGCGCAAAAGCTCGACCATAGAGGGTTATCCCTTCAAATGGCCTTCCCATTAGCTTAATTGGGCTCCTCTTGGTGTGAGCATTCCCCTTGCGTGAACGGTTCGTCGACAGAGTGACGGCCATCGAGTGATCACTCGCGACGAACCGCACAGGGGGTTCCATGAGATCCAACCGCGCCAAGGTGCGCGCCGGCGTGAGCATGGCGGCGACACTGCCCATGCTCGCGGGCGCGCTGGCGCTCGGTATACCCGCGGCCCACGCCGCGGACAACCCGAGCCGGGACACGCTCAAGGGCACCAAGCCGGCGTGGGCCACGGCCAAGGCGGACAAGGGATCGACCTCGAACGGCTCCCAGGTCTCCCTCCGGGTCTACCTCGCCGGCAAGGACGCGACCGGCCTCGCCGCCTACGCGCAGGCCGTCTCGGACCCGAGCTCGCCGCTCTACGGCAAGTACCTGAGCGCCGCGCAGGCCAAGGCCCGGTACGGCGCGACCGAGGCCCAGGTGGCCGCGGTCAAGTCGTGGCTGACGGCGTCCGGTCTGAAGGTCACGTCCGTGACCCAGCACTACGTCGCCGTCAGCGGTGACGTGTCCGCCGCCGAGAAGGCGTTCGGCACCCAGCTGCACAACTACGCCAAGGGCGCCAAGACGTACCACGCGCCGGCGACCACGGCCACGGTGCCGGAGAGCCTCCAGGGCGCCGTCCTGACCGTGACCGGCCTGGACAACGCCCCGCACAAGGCGACCCACGACGACACGCTGCCGCCGCCGGAGACCGTGTTCCGCAACGCCGGCCCGTTCTCCTCGTACTACGGCTCGAACACCGCGAGCACCCTGCCCTCCGCGTACGGCTCGAAGATCCCGTACGCGATCCAGGGCTACACCGGCAAGCAGCTGCGTGCCGCCTACGGCGCGGGCAAGTACACCGGCAAGGGCGTCAAGGTCGCCATCACCGACGCGTACGCCTCGCCGTACATCGCCTACGACGCGCAGACCTACGCGTCCAGGCACGGCGACGCCAAGTGGGCGACCGGCCAGCTGCACCAGGTGCTGCCGAAGAACTACACCAACACCGACGACTGCGGCGCCGCCGGCTGGTACGGCGAGGAGACCCTCGACGTCGAGGCCGTGCACGCGGTCGCGCCCGCCGCGGACGTCACCTACGTCGGCGCCGCCTCCTGCATGGACGACGACCTGCTGGACGCGCTCGGCAAGATCGTCGACAACCACCTCGCCGACATCGTCTCCAACTCGTGGGGCGACATCGAGGCCAACGAGACGCCGGACATCGCGGCCGCCTACGACCAGGTGTTCCAGTTCGGCGCGGTCGAGGGCATCGGCTTCTACTTCTCCTCCGGCGACAACGGCGACGAGGTCGCCAACACCGGGACGAAGCAGGTCGACACCCCGGCCAACTCCGCCTGGGTGACGGCGGTCGGCGGTACCTCGCTGGCGGTCGGCAAGAACGACACGTACCAGTGGGAGACCGGCTGGGGCACCGAGAAGGCGGTCCTGTCGGCCGACGGCAAGAGCTGGACGAACTTCCCGGGCGCCTTCACCTCCGGCGCGGGCGGCGGTACCAGCAAGACGGTCGCCGAGCCCGGCTACCAGAAGGGTGTCGTCCCGGACGCGCTCGCCCAGGCCAACAGCGCCACCGGCAACCGCGTCGTCCCGGACATCTCGGCGGTCGCGGACCCCAACACCGGGTTCCTGATCGGCCAGACGCAGACCCTCCCGGACGGGACGCTGGGCTACGACGAGTACCGCATCGGCGGCACCTCGCTCGCCGCGCCGGTGATCGCGGCCGTCCAGGCGCTCGCCTCCGAGGCGCGTGGCGGCAAGGCGATCGGCTTCGCCAACCCGCTGATCTACGCGAAGTACGGCTCGAAGGCGTACCACGACGTGACCGACAACCCGACCGGCTCCGGCCTGGCGGAGGCGCGCGTGGACTTCGTCAACGGCTATGACGCGACCGACGGTCTGATCACCTCGGTCCGCTCCCTCGGCAAGGACAGCTCGCTGTCCGCGGTCAAGGGCTACGACGACGTCACCGGCGTGGGCACGCCCGCGAACGGCTACGTGCAGTCGTACGGCCGGCGGTAAACCCTGTGCGTGAGGGGGTGGCGTGAGGTGTCCGACACCTTGCGCCACCCCATCGTGTCGCTCTGACGATTACACTGATCCCGTGCCTGCCTCGAACTTCTGGTCCATCTATCAGCACGGGTTCGCGCGCGTCGCCGCGTGTACGGGTCACACCGTCATCGCCGACCCGCCCGCCAACGCCGCGGCGGTCCTGCGCCACGCGCGCCGCTGCGCCGAGGAGGGGGTCGCGGTCGCGGTCTTCCCGGAACTGGGGCTGTGCGGCTACTCCATCGAGGACCTGCTCCTCCAGGACGCGCTGCTCGACGAGGTCGAGACGGCGTTGTACGAGGTTGTCGCGGGCTCCGCCGACCTGCTGCCGGTCCTCGTCGTCGGCGCCCCCCTGCGCCACCGCAACCGCGTCTACAACTGCGCGGTGATCGTGCACCACGGCCGGGTCCTCGGGGTCGTACCGAAGTCGTACCCGCCCTACTACCGCGAGTTCTACGAGCGCCGGCAGATCGGCGACGGCGCCGACGAGCGCGGCGGGACCATCCGCGTGGACGGCTCGGACGTGCCCTTCGGCGTGGACCTGTTGTTCGCGGCCGAGGACGTCCCCGGACTGGTCCTGCACGCGGAGATCTGCGAGGACATGTGGGTGCCGGTGCCGCCCAGCGCCGAGGCCACGCTCGCCGGGGCGACCATGCTGGTCAACCTCTCCGGCAGCCCGATCACCGTAGGGCGCGCCGAGGACCGCAAGCTGCTGTGCCGCTCGGCGTCCTCCCGCTGCCTCGCCGCGTACGTCTACGCGGCCGCCGGACTCGGCGAGTCGACCACCGACCTGTCCTGGGACGGCCAGGCGATGGTCTACGAGAACGGCGTGCTGCTCGCCGAGACCGAGCGGTTCCCCGCGGGCGACGAGTACGCGGTGGCCGACGTGGACCTCGATCTGCTGCGCCAGGAGCGGCTGCGTATGGGCACGTTCGACGACAACCGGCGTACGCACGGGGCGCGGACGGGTGACTTCCGGACGGTCGGCTTCCAGCTCGAACCGCCCCTGTCCGACCTGGGGCTCAAGCGGCGCGTCGAGCGGTTCCCGTTCGTGCCGGCCGACGCGGAGCGGCTCGCGCTGGACTGCTTCGAGGCGTACAACATCCAGGTCGCGGGCCTTCAGCAGCGGCTCGCGGCGATCGGCGGGCCCAAGGTCGTCATCGGGGTGTCCGGCGGGCTGGACTCCACGCACGCGCTGATCGTCGCGGCGCGCGCGATGGACCGGGCGGGGCGGCCGCGCAGCGACATCCTCGCGTGGACGCTGCCGGGGTTCGCGACGAGCGACCACACGAAGTCGAACGCGCATGCGCTGATGCGGTCTCTCGGGGTGACCGCGGCGGAACTCGACATCACGCCGACCGCGCGGCTGATGCTCCAGGAGATGGGGCATCCCTTCGCCGCCGGTGAGCCGGTGTACGACGTGACCTTCGAGAACGTGCAGGCGGGGTTGCGGACGGACTACCTGTTCCGGTTCGCCAACCAGCGCGGTGGGATCGTGCTCGGCACGGGTGACCTCTCGGAACTGGCGCTCGGGTGGTCGACGTACGGCGTGGGTGACCAGATGAGTCACTACAACGTCAACTCCGGGGTGCCGAAGACGCTGATGCAGCATCTGATCCGGTGGGTGATCAGCAGCGGGCAGTTCGACGACGAGACCGGGAAGATCCTCTCCGCGATCCTCGACACGGAGATCAGTCCCGAGCTGGTGCCGGGTGAGGAGATGCAGTCGACGGAGTCGAAGATCGGGCCGTACGCGCTGCACGACTTCACGCTGTTCCATGTGCTGCGGTACGGATTCCGGCCGTCGAAGATCGGGTTCCTGGCGTGGCACGCGTGGCACGACGTGTCGGGCGGGGCGTGGCCGCCGGGGTTCCCCGAGGAGAAGCGGGTCGCCTACGACCTGCCGGTGATCCGGCAGTGGCTGGAGGTGTTCTGCCGACGGTTCTTCGCGTTCGCCCAGTTCAAGCGGTCGGCGATGCCGAATGGGCCGAAGGTGTCGGCGGGGGGTTCGTTGTCGCCTCGGGGGGACTGGAGGGCGCCTTCGGACGGGTCGGCGAGGGCTTGGTTGCGGGATCTGGAGCGGTTTGACTGAGGGAGTTGTCTATCCCGGCCCTCCGTTCAGAAGATCCGCGTATCCCCGCGCCTGCTCCCCCGCGTTGCGGTGCCAGTCGGACAGGGTGCGGTGTTCCTCTGCCAATGAGGGTTCTGCTGTAGCCATTTGGTCGAAGATGTCGGCCATTTCCTCGTGTACGGCCGCTATCGCCTCGCGGTTCGCACGGACCGCCTTCGCATGGCCGCTGTGGGCCTCGATGTCCAAGGGGCCGGTGGTCGGGCCCTGGGCGTGCAGGGTTCCGTACTCCTCGTTGAGGCGCGTGGCCCTCGCGTCCAGTTCCGTGCGCCGCAGGTGCAGCGCCGCTCCCCTCGCCCGCAGGCTCGCCTCGTACGCGTGGGAGCCCGGGAAGCGGACCGCGTCCAGGCCCGAGGTGACCGCGTGGGGGTGGTCGGGGCGCAGACGGGCATGGCGGGTGTCGGCCTCCTCCGCGACCTCCAGGGTCCTCAGGTGCGGTGGGAGGGCGCTGCGGCCCGTGGCCGCCCAGGCGTGGACGTCGGCGTACCAGCGCTCGTGGGCGGACTGGCGGGTGATCCCGGCGGCCTCGCCGATCTGGTACCAGGTCGTGCCGCGTTCACGCTCCGCGACCACCGCCTCGCGCACCACGTCCTCGACCCGGCGCTGCAGCCGCAGGGCCGTGCGGAGGAGGTCGCCGGGGGCGGGGTCCGGCTCGACCGGTACCGCGTCCAGGACGGCGTCGGCGAGCTGGCGGAGCGTGAGGGCGAGGGCCACGCGGGACTCGTCGCGGGGTGAGAGGCGGTGCAGGTCGGGGGCGGCACCTTCGGGGGCCTCGGGCATGGCTCCGGGCACGGCTTCGGGGGCGTCGGGCATGGCGTCAGGCTAACCCTGACGCCTGTGAGACCGGCGGGAGTTGTCGGTCTCGCTAGGCTTCCGGCGTGACCATCGAGCTGACCCTGTTGTCCCATGTCGCCGTCCGGGGGCGGGAGGTCACCGCACCCCGGCTGCGGGGGCTGCTGGCGTTGCTCGCCGAGGAGTCGCGGGGCGGGTGCGGTACCGGGCGGCTGGTGGCGGGGTTGTGGCCGGACGGGCGGCCGGAGCGGCCCGGCAAGGCCGTGCAGGTGCTCGTGTCCCGGTTGCGGGCGCTGTACGGCGCCGAGCTGGTGGTCAGTACGCCGACCGGGTACCGGCTGGCGCTTGGCGAGGAACAGGTCGACAGTTCCGCGCTGCTCCTGCGCGCGGCGGAGAGTGCCGGGCGGGCGCGGGCCGGGGATCACGCGGGCGCGCTGGAGCGGGCCGAGGCGGGGCTCGCGCTGTGGGACGGCGACCCCCGGGGCCCCCGGTGCGAGGAGTCGGACGATCCCGTCGTGATCCTGCGGACGGCACGGCTGCCGGTGTACCGGTCGCTGGTGCGGGCCCGGGCGCTCGCGCTCGCGCGCACGGGGCGTACGGCGGAGGCCGCGGCGCCGTTGGCCGAGGTGGCGCTCGAACTGCCGCGTGACGAGGAGGTGCTGGCGGAGCTGCTGCGCTGCGAGGGCAGAGCCGCCGCCCTGATCCGGTACGACACCTACCGGCGCGAGCTGCGGGACGAGCTGGGCACCGACCCGGGGCCCGCGCTCAAGGCGGTGTACCAGGAGCTGTTGCGCGCGGACACCGCGCCGGTCCGGCACGGTGTGCCGCACGAGCCGAACCCGCTGCTGGGGCGGGACACGGACATCGCGGCCGTGGCCGGGCAGCTGCGCACCTCCCGGGTGGTGACGGTCGTCAGGCCCGGCGGGCTCGGCAAGACCCGGCTCGCCCACGCGGTGAGCCGCTCGGCCGAGCAGCCGGCGGTGCACTTCGTCGCCCTGGCCGGTGTCACCGCCGACGCGGACGTGGCCGGCGAGGTGGCCTCGGCGGTCGGCGGCGGGGACGGGCGGCAGTTCGCCGGCAGCGGGGACGTGGTGGGCGGTGTCGTCGCCGCGCTGGGGCCGGGGCCCGCGCTGCTGGTGCTGGACAACTGCGAGCAGGTGCTCGCCGGCGCCGCCGATCTCGTACGAGCGCTGGTGTCGCGGTCGAAGGAGCTCAGGGTGCTGGCCACGAGCCGGGCACCGTTGGGGCTGACCTCGGAGGCGGTGTACGCGCTGCCGGAGCTGTCCCTGGCCACCTCCGTCGAGCTGTTCGGGCAGCGGGCGCGGGCGGCCCGGCCCGGGGTGGAGTTGCCGGAGGGCCGAGTGGCGGAGATCTGCCGTCACTTGGACGGGCTGCCGTTGGCCGTGGAGCTGGCCGCGGCCCGGGTGCGGGTGCTGTCGGTGGCCGACATCTCGCGGCGGCTGCGGGACCGTTTCGCGCTGCTCAGCGGCGGCGCCCGGGACGCGCCCGAGCGGCACCGCACACTGCGGGCGGTCGTCGAGTGGAGCTGGAACCTCCTTGAGGACGACGGCCGTTCGGCCCTGCGCGCCCTGTCCGTCTTCCCGGGCGGGTTCGCCGGGGACGCGGCTGAGTACATGATCGGCGACACCGGGGACGCGCTGGCCCTGCTGGAGCAGCTCGCCGACCAGTCCCTCCTGAAGGTGGAGGAGGGCCCGTCCGGAGTGCGCTTCCGGATGCTGGAGACGCTGCGGGAGTTCGGCGCGGCCCGGCGGGCGGAGGCGGGTGAACAGGAGGCGGTGGACGGCCGGTTCCTCGCCTGGGCACGGGAGTTCGGCCGGGCCCGCCACGACGTGCTGTTCGGCGACGACCCCATGCCCGCCTGGGTGCGGATCCGGGCCGAGCAGGACAACCTCGTCCTGGCCCTGCGGTACGCGCTGGCCCGAGCCGACGGGCCAACTACCGCGGTCCTCACCGCCGTTCTGTCCTGTCTGTGGGCCACCGACACCAACTACGCGCGGCTCGCCGCCCTGGCCGCCGACACGGCAGGTCCGCTCTCCCACTTCCGCCCCGGGCCCGAGGATCTGGAGCCGGCCCGGACCGCGGCGGCGACCTGCGCGGCGAGCCTCTTCATGGGCTACGGCCCGCACGCCGTACGCCAGTTGGCCACCCTGCGCAGGCTCCCGCCCGCCCCGCCGGACACGATGGTGCGCGCCCTGTCGGTCGTGCTGTGCGCGGTGCCGGACATCCGCCCGCCCGAGTACTCCCGTCTGCACCAACTCTGCGACGCCGACGAGCCGTTGCTGGCAGGCGTCGCCAACTGCGTCGCCAGCTACGTGTGGGAGTCCGAGCACGACACCGGGCGCGCGCTGGACTGCGCCCGCAGGATGGCCGACACACTGGGGCAGGTCGGCAACCCCGCCGTCCTGCTGCTCACCCACGGGCGGATCAGCGACCTGTGCCTCCAGTCCGAGCGGGGCGAGGAGGCGTACGGCCATCTGCGCGCCTGTCTCGCCGCGCTGGACGCGTACGGCGAGTGGTGGGACACGCTCGGCGTGCGCTGGGGGCTGGTGCTGGCCTGCCTCCAGCGCGGGGAGGTCGACGAGGCCGAGCACTGGCTGGGACAGGCCGCGCACGAACGGCGCGCCGAGCCCTCGGAGTTCTACTCCCCCGCGCTGGGCGCCCGGGCCGAGATCGCGCTGGCCCGGGGGCTGACCGAACTCGGACTCGGGCTGTGGCGGCGGGCGTTGGAGCGGATGGGAGAGGACCGGCCGCTCCAGGGCGAGGATCCGTTCGTCGACTCCTGGTGGCTGGAGCTGAAGTCGGTCGCCCTGGCCGCCCACGCCCACCACGGCCGCCCGGAGCCGGTGGCCCACCTCGCCGAGGAGCTGCGGGAACGGCTCCTCGGGATGCTGTCCGGCGCCCACGGGGAGCGGGCTCCGGTCGAACTCCCGGTCTACGGCACGGTCCTGCTCGCCCTCGGCCTCGCCGGGGTCGCCCGGGGTGACCGAACGGCCGTACGCCTGCTGGCACTTGCCGAACGGATGCCGGTGGTACGGGAGTTCCCCACCCTGTCCTCGGCCCGCGCCCGGCAGGCCGCGGAGCGCGCCGACAGGGCTGCGTACGCCGAGGCGAGGTCGGCGTACGCCGCCCTGGGGCGGGAGGAGCTGCGGGCGGCGGCGCTGCGGGAGCTCAGTGCCTCGGCTCACGGTTGAAGCGGGACTTGGACCACAGATAGCCCAGCACGGTCAGGCCGAGGCACCAACCGAGGGCGAACCAGCCGTTGTTGCCGATCTCCGTGCCGAGAAGGAGGCCGCGCAGGGTCTCGTTGGCCGGGGTGAAGGGCTGGTACTCGGCGATCGGCCGGAACCAGCCCGGCATCGCGTCGACGGGGACGAAGGCGCTGGAGATCAACGGCAGGAAGATCAGCGGCATCGCGTTGTTGCTGGCCGCCTCGGGGTTGGGTCCGACCAGCCCCATGCCGACCGCGAGCCAGGTCAGCGCGAGAGCGAAGAGCATCATCAGGCCGAACGCGGCGACCCACTCCAGGACGGTCGCGTCGTGGGAGCGGAAGCCGATGGCCACCGCGACGGCGCCGACGAGCGCCACGCTGATCACGCACTGCAGGACGCTGCCCACGACGTGTCCGACCAGCACGGAGCCGCGGTGGATGGCCATCGTGCGGAAGCGGGCCATGATGCCCTCGGGCATGTCCATGGACACGGACACCGCGGTGCCGATCGTGGTGGAGCCGACGGTCATCAGCAGCAGGCCGGGCACGAGGTAGGCGATGTACGCGGAGCGGTCCGCGCCCTCCCCCATGCCCGCGCTCATCGTGTCGCCGAAGATGTAGACGAACAGCAGCAACAGCACGACCGGTGTCAACAGCAGGTTCAGGGTCATGGACGGGTAGCGGCGGGCGTGCAGGAGGTTGCGCCGCAGCATCGTGGACGAGTCGCGCACGGCGAGGGAGATCCGGGTCGGGCGGGCGGGAGCCAGGGGGGGTGCTCATCGCAGGGCCTCCGCGGGCTGGTTCGATCCGGTCAGGGCGAAGAACACGTCGTCGAGGTCGGGGGTGTGCACGGAGAGTTCGTCGGCCTCCACACCGGCCGCGTCCAGCCAGTCCAGGACCGCGCGCAGCTCGCGCTGGCTGCCGTCGCTGGGGATCTGGAGCGTGAGGGCGTCGTCGTCGCGGGTGGTCTCGCGCAGGGCCGCCGCCGCGCGCTCGTACGCGTGGGGATCGGAGAAGCGAAGGCGTACGTGTCCGCCGGGGACGAGTCGCTTCAACTCCTCGGCACTGCCCTCGGCGACGATCCCGCCGTTGTTCAACACCGCGATCCGGTCGGCGAGTTCGTCCGCCTCCTCCAGATACTGCGTGGTCAGGAAGACGGTCACCCCGTCGGTCACCAACTCCCGAATGATCCCCCACATGTTGTGACGCGAACGCGGGTCGAGACCGGTCGTCGGCTCGTCCAGGAAGATGATCCGCGGACCGCCCACCAACGTCATCGCGATGTCGAGCCGCCGCTTCATACCCCCCGAGTAGGTCGACGCGGGCTTCTTCGCCGCCTCCACCAGGTCGAAACGCTCCAGCAGTTGGGCGGACACCCGCTTCCCCTCGGCCCGGGACAGGTGATGCAGATCCGCCATCAACAGCATGTTCTCCTCACCCGTGATCAGCCCGTCCACCGCGGAGAACTGCCCGGTCACCCCGATCGCCGCCCGCACCGCCTGCGCCTCGGCGACCAGGTCGTGCCCGGCGATCGACGCCTGACCTGCGTCGGCCCGGATCAGCGTGGAGAGGATGTTCACCGCGGTGGTCTTGCCCGCTCCGTTCGGGCCGAGCAGGGAGAACACGGTGCCCGCGGGCACCCGGAAGTCGATCCCATCGAGGACGGTCTTGTCGCCGTGGGCCTTGCGCAGCCCGGTGGCCGCGATGGCGAGTGGCCGGTCGGTTGTCGTCATGCGGCAGAGCTTGCGGGGCCGGGGATTCAGGACGGCTTCAGGACGGTTTCAGGGGGCGGGGCGGAGGTTTCGGCGCACTGGGCGACAGCGCCGGGGCAAGGGCTTCAGCACACCGACCGAAAGCGCCGGGGTCAAGCCTTCAACACACCGGCCAGGCACTCTGGAGCGCCGGGCACGAGCACTCGGACGCCGGAGGGGACCGCCGGGGACCGCCCCCGCAAGCACTTGGGCACCGGCCAAGCGCCCCGGCACCGGGAATGAGCATCCCCGCGACCGCATGCGCACCGCAAAAACCGCCCCCGATCGCATCCGCACCTTCAAGGGGCACGGCACCCCGCAAGCACCCGCACACCAGCAAGGGGCGCCCGGCAACCCCCGAGCGCCCCTCCTCGTCGTACAACCACTCAGTGGCGCCCCGCCCCGACCCGCTCCGGCACATACGAGGCCACCACCCGCTCGCGCCCGGCAGGGACCACCGCCCGCCGCCGGTCCACCGCGGCCGCGAACCCCGCGACGCCGAGGCCCAGCACCGCGAGGGCCGTTCCCGCGAGCGCCGGGGAGGTCGTGCCCAAGCCCGCGGCGAGGGCGAGGCCGCCGATCCAGGCGCCGCCGGCGTTGGCCAGGTTGAAGGCGGCCTGGTTGGCGGAGGAGGCCAGGGAGGGGGCGGCGGACGCCTTCTCCATGACCATCAGCTGGAGCGGGGAGCCGGTGACGAAGGCCGCCGTGCCGAGGAGGACGACCGCGGCGGCCGCGCTCCACTGCGCGCTCATCAGCAGGGGGAAGAGACCGAGGACGACGATCAGGGAGGTCAGGCCGCCGAAGAGCGTGCCCCGGAGCGAGTGGTCCGCGAGGCGTCCGCCCACCAGGTTCCCCACGGTCGCGCCCACGCCGAACAGCGCGAGCAGCAGGGTGACGCTGGAGTCGGCGTAGCCGGCCGCGTCGGTGAGCATCGGCGTGATGTAGCTGTACGCGGCGAAGAGCGCGCCGAAGCCGGCGACCGTGGTGCCGAGGGCCAGCCAGACCGGGACCGACCTCAGCGCGACCAGCTCGCGGCGCAGGCCGACGGCGGGCGCGTGGGCGTGGTCGTGCGGGATCAGCAGGGCCAGGGCCGCCATCGCCGCCAGGCCGATCGTGCTGACGCCGAGGAAGGTGGCCCGCCAGCCCAGGTGCTGGCCCATGAGGGTGGCGACGGGCACGCCCGCGATGTTGGCGAGGGTCAGGCCGAGGAACATCAGCGACACCGAGCGGGCCTTGCGCTCGGGGGCGACCATGCCGGTCGCGACGACCGCGCCGACGCCGAAGAAGGCGCCGTGCGGCAGACCGCTGAGGAAGCGGGCCGCGAGCAGGGTGTACTCGCCGGGGGCGAGGGCGGAGAGCGCGTTGCCGACCACGAACAGTGCCATCAGGCCGATGAGGACCTTCCGGCGGGACATCCGGGCGGTGACCGCGGCGAGCAGCGGGGCGCCGACCACCACGCCCAGCGCGTAGGCGGAGACCAGGTGACCGGCGGTGGGGATGGAGAGGTGCAGGTCGTCGGCGACGTCGGGCAGCAGGCCCATCATCACGAATTCGGTGGTGCCGAGACCGAAGGCGCCGACGGCCAGTGCGAGCAGGGCCAGAGGCATGAAGGGGACGTGCCTTTCAGAGCGAGAGCGGAGTTCCGTACCAGCTTATGTTCAGTTACGGAACAAACATCTCCGCCGCAGGCTTCCCAGGGGTTACGAGGACGTGTCGAGGTTCACACGGGCGGCCACCGGGAGATGGTCGCTGCCGGTCTCGGGGAGCGTCCACGCGCTGACCGGGTCGATGCCCTGGACCATGATCTGGTCGATGCGGGCCATCGGGAACGACGCCGGCCAGCTGAAGCCGAAGCCGCTGCCCGCCGCGCCCTGCAGGGAGCGCATCTGGGAGGTGACCGCGTTCAGGGCGCGGTCGTTCATGGTGCCGTTCAGGTCGCCGAGGAGGATCTTGCGGGGCAGCTTCTCGTCGGCGATGGCCTCGCCGAGCGCGTTGGCGCTCTTGTCACGCTCGCGGGCTGTGAACCCTGCTTTCAACTTCACCCGTACGGAGGGCAGGTGGGCGACGTAGACCGCGACCTGGCCGTCCGGGGCGGCGACCGTGGCGCGCATCGCGCGGGTCCAGCCCAGCTTGATGTCGACCGGCTTCACCGCGCTCAGCGGGTACTTGCTCCACAGGCCGACCGTGCCCTCGACCGCGTGGTACTTGTACGTCGTCTCCAGCGTCTGCTCGTAGACCGGCACCGCCGTGGCCGTCAGCTCCTCCAGGGCCACCACGTCCGCGCCGGAGGCGGCGACGTCCCGGGCGGTGCCGGCGGGGTCGGGGTTCTCGGCGTTGACGTTGTGGGTGACGACCATGAGGTCGCCGCCGGTGCCGGTCTTGTCGGTCAGCAGCCCGCTGAAGAGGTTCAGCCAGACGGCGGTCGGGACCAGCACCGCGATCAGCGCGGTCGCGGACTTCCGGAGGAGGCCGAGCACCAGCAGCACCGGCACGAGCAGACCGAACCAGGGCAGGAAGGTCTCGGTCAGGCTGCCGAGGTTGCCGATCCGGTTCGGGATCTGCGCGTGCAGCAGCATGAACAGGGCGAGCAGCAGCGCGATCGCCGCGAGAATGATGCCGCGGCGCCAGATGCGCGGGTCACCGCGCCAGCCGGACACCAGTCTGCCCAGCAGGCTCCGGAACCGGTCTCCCCGGCGCTCGGGTCCCGAGCCACCGTCCGCCGTCTCCGTCACGTATGCCTGCTGCGCCATACCGTCGCCTCACTACCTGCCGTACACACCGTCGTCCCCGTACTGCCCTCGATGGGGGGTGTCCGGCACATTCCCGTCGTCCGCCCGGAGGGCGGGCTCCACGGCGTCCGGTGCGTGCGATCGCAAGGCGCCGGGCGTCGCGGAGCAGACGGGCATGTGCCGGACGCCCCCTAGACCCTAGGGGATGATCGGCTTACTTCCCGCCGTCGCATGACGGCCGTACGGGGGCGAGGACGCACAAGTCGCCCTGGCGGGTTCCTGATTGTGGTGGCGGAAAGCGCGCTCTGTGACGAAACCCGCACACGGCTGCTACGGGGTGCGTGAACTGACGGGCCGTAGTCCTTCGAGCACGCTGTCGACGATCTGTTCGGACAGGCCCTCGGGGAGGGCGGCGTCGGGCTGCATGATGGTGCGGAAGAGCATGGGGCCGACGATCAGGTCGTTGATGAGGTTGATGTCGACGTCCGTGCGCAGCTCGCCGTTCTCCTGCCCCCGGCGCAGGATGGCGATCTGCTTCCGGCGTCGGGGCGTGACGACGATCGCGTGGTAGGCCTCCCAGACCTTCGGGCTGCTCTTCATCTGCGCGAACACGCTGTGCAGCAGCGCGGAGGAACGCGTCATCAGCCCGCGCTGGCGCAACTGCTCCAGCAGCGCCACGAGATCGTCGCGCATCGAGGTGCCGGGCAGTTCGGGGTCCGGCGGCTCGGCGGTGCGCACGACGTCGACGAACAGCTCCTCCTTGCCGTTCCACCGCCGGTAGATCGTGGCCTTGCCCACGCCCGCGGTCCGCGCGATGCGTTCGATGGACAGCTCCGCGAGCGGCACGCCCTCCTCCAGCAGCTTGATGACCGCCTCGATGATGGCCCGCTCCACGGCCTCACTGCGCGGCCGCCCCCGCGCGGGGCCCAGCTGCCCGGTCTGACTCTCGGCGAGCCCGCTCACGTCACTCGGTCCTCTCTGTGGGCTGAGGCGATTCTCCCCGTTCTACGGCGATGCCGGGCGCCGGCGTCCGCTCGGCGCCCCCGCCCGCACCTCGCCCGCTACTCCCCGGCCGCCACCAACTCCTGCTCCTCGCGCCCCGGCTGAGGCTCGGTCGGGCGCCCCGGCAGGAACAGCGCGACCACGACGGCGCCCACGACGGCCACGCCCGCGCCGCACAGGGCGGTGACGTGCATCGCGTGCAGGAAGGCGTCGTTGGCCGGTCCGATCAGGGACTCCCCGCGCGGGCCGAGCTTCGCGGCGATGCCGAGGGTGGCCTCGATGGACTCGCCCGCGGTGTCGCGGAGGTTCGCCGGGACCAGGCCGAGCTTGCCGTCGATGCCGCTGCGGTAGGCGGCGGAGAGCACCGAGCCGAGCACCGCGATGCCGAGCGCGCCGCCGACCTGCCGGAAGGTGTTGCTGAGGGCGGACGCGGAGCCGGCCTTCTCGCGTGGCAGCGCCTGCATGATGACGACGCTGGTCGGCGTCATGATGTGCGCCATGCCGGTGCCCATGAGGAAGAAGATCACTTCCAGGAGCCAGATCGGAGTGTCCCGGTCCAGCGTGGCGAACGCGGCCAGCATCGCGGCGATGAGCACCATCCCGCCGGTCGTGGTGGCCTTGTTGCCGAACCGGTCGACGACCAGCCGGGCGCGCGGCGCGAAGATCAGCTGGGCTGCGGCCAGCGGCAGCATCAGCAGACCGGTCTGCAGCGGCGAGTAGCCGCGCACGCTCTGGGTGTAGAAGACCGAGAAGAAGGTCACGCCCATCAGCGCGAAGAAGGTCAGCGCGATCGCGGCCATGGCGGCCGAGAACACCTTGTTCTTGAAGTAGGTGACGTCCAGGGACGGGTGGTCGCTGCGCTTCTCGAAGACCACGAAGGCGACGAGCACGGCGAGACCGGCGCCGATGGTGGCGAGCACGGTGGCGTCCGTGAAGTCGGCCAGCTCGCCGCCCTTGATGATGCCGTAGACCAGCAGGACGAGGCCGATGACGGAGAGCACCACGCCGACGGGGTCGACGCGGCCGGGCCGCGGGTCGCGGGAGTCGGGGACCAGCCAGAGCATCAGGCCGAGGGCGAGGATCACGATCGGTACGTTGATGAGGAAGACCGAGCCCCACCAGAAGTGGTCCAGGAGCACTCCGCCGGTGATCGGGCCGATGGCGATGGCGAGTCCGACGCCGCCCGCCCAGATGCCGATGGCCTTGGGCTGCTCCTCGCGCTCGAAGACGTTCATGAGGACGGCGAGGGTGGCCGGCATGACGAAGGCGGCGCCGAGGCCCATCAGGGCACGGAAGGCGATCAGCTGGCCCGGGGAGCCGGAGGAGGCCGCGAGCGCGGAGCCGATGCCGAACACGAGCAGGCCGCCGAGCAGGACCTTCTTGCGGCCGAGCCGGTCGCCGAGCAGTCCCGCGGTGAACAGGAGCCCGGCGAAGACCAGGGTGTAGGCGTTGATCGCCCACTCCAGCTCGCTCTGGGTGGCGCCCAGCCCGGTGGGGGCGGGGGTCGAGATCGTCTTGATCGCGACGTTCAGGATGGAGTTGTCGAGCACCACGATCAGCAGGCTCAGCATCAGCGCGCCGAGGATCGCCCAGCGGCGCCGGTGCACGGCCTCGGGGATCCGGGATTCAGGGACTGCGGTAGTCATGGGTCCGAGCGTAGCCCCATTACGATACGGCACCGTCTCGTATCGTAAGTCTTTGCCGAGACCTTACGTGCCGGACGCGGTGCCGGACGCCTCACACCGACCACCCCTGGCCCTCCCCGACCCGAGGTGCCACCATGGACGTGGTCCGGGGACACCGTCAGGGTGCCTCGAGATGACGTAAGGAGCCGTTCCCATGACGCAGCTCTCGGCTGCCCAGAACACCTCCGACGGCAGCAAGGCGCTGTACGGAGGCAAGGGCACCCGCCGTATCACTGTCCGGGACATCGCCCTCGCCAAGGAGCGGGGCGAGAAGTGGCCCATGCTCACCGCCTACGACGCGATGACCGCGTCCGTCTTCGACGAGGCCGGCATCCCGGTGATGCTGGTCGGCGACTCGGCGGGCAACTGCCACCTCGGGTACGAGTCCACCGTGCCCGTCACGCTCGACGAGATGACCATGCTGTCGGCGGCCGTCGTACGGGGCACCTCGCGCGCCCTGATCGTCGGCGACCTGCCCTTCGGCTCCTACCAGGAGGGCCCGGTGCAGGCGCTGCGCTCGGCGACCCGGCTGGTCAAGGAGGCCGGGGTCGGCGCCGTGAAGCTGGAGGGCGGCGAGCGCTCCCACGAACAGATCCGGCTCCTGGTCGAGTCCGGCATCCCGGTCATGGCGCACATCGGCCTGACCCCGCAGTCCGTCAACGCCATGGGCTACCGCGTCCAGGGCCGCGGCGAGGAGGCGGCCCAGCAGCTGCTGCGCGACGCCAAGGCCGTCCAGGACGCGGGCGCCTTCGCGGTCGTCCTGGAGCTGGTCCCGGCGGAACTCGCCGCCGAGGTCACCCGGGTCCTGCACATCCCGACGGTCGGCATCGGCGCGGGTCCGGAGACCGACGCGCAGGTCCTCGTCTGGACCGACATGCTCGGTCTGACCGGCGGCCGGGTGCCGAAGTTCGTCAAGCAGTACGCCGACCTGCGCGCGGTCATGTCCGGCGCGGCGAAGGCGTTCGCGGAGGACGTCGTCGGCGGGACGTTCCCGCAGGAGGAGCACTCCGTCCACTAGCTCCTCCGGCCCACTTGAGCCACAGCGGCACCACAGCGCCCCGCCGATCTTCCCCCGTCGGCGGGGCGTTCCGTGTCCGCGGGGCTGTCGGTGGGCTGTAGGCGGCTGTCGGCGACCTGTAGGCGGTTTGTCGGTGGGCGCTGGCACCGTTCTCGGCATGACGCGAATCGACAAGAACCCCAAGGGCGGGAACTCCGCCGTGTCCGTGCGGGGGCTGGTCAAGCACTACGGCGAGACCAGGGCACTCGACGGTGTCGACCTGGACGTGCGCGAGGGCACCGTGAGGGGTGTGCTCGGGCCGAACGGGGCCGGCAAGACCACCCTCGTCCGCATCCTGTCCACCCTGCTGAACCCTGACTCCGGGCAGGCGACCGTCGCCGGCTACGACGTCGTACGGCAGCCCCGGCAGCTGCGCCGGGTGATCGGGCTGACCGGCCAGTACGCCTCCGTGGACGAGAAGCTCCCCGGCTGGGAGAACCTCTACATGATCGGGCGGCTCCTCGACCTGCCCCGCAAGGAGGCCCGCGCCCGGGCCGACGAGCTGCTGGAGCGGTTCTCGCTGACGGACGCCGCGAAGCGCCCGGCGAGCACCTACTCCGGAGGTATGCGGCGCCGGCTCGACCTCGCCGCCTCCATGATTGGCAGCCCCCAGGTGCTCTTCCTGGACGAGCCCACCACCGGCCTGGACCCCCGCACCCGCAACGAGGTGTGGGACGAGGTCAAGCGCATGGTCGGCGACGGCGTCACCGTCCTGCTGACCACCCAGTACATGGAGGAGGCCGAGCAGCTCGCCTCCGAACTGACCGTCGTCGACCACGGCAAGGTCATCGCCGAGGGCGCCATCGAGGAGCTGAAGGCGAAGGTCGGCGGCCGCTCCCTGCGCGTACGGCCCGTCGACCCGATGCAGCTGCGGCCGCTCGCCGGCTGGATCGACGAGCTCGGCATCACCGGCCTCGCGGGCACCACCGTGGACGTCGACGGCGGCTCCGTCCTGGTCCCGGTCCTCAGCGACGAGCAGCTGACCGCCGTGGTCGGCGCGGTCACCGCCCGAGGGGTCACCCTCTCCTCCATCACCACCGAACTGCCCAGCCTGGACGAGGTGTTCCTGTCCCTCACCGGCCACCGCGCCAGTGCCCCGCAGGACGCCACGCCCACCTTCGAGGAGGTCGCCGTATGAGCGCCGCCACCACCGCGCCCACGGCCGTCGACGCCCGGATCCCGCTCCGCGGCCATCTGCGCCACACCGGCGCCCTGATCCGCCGCAACCTGCTGTGGATCCGCCAGGACCCGGAGTCGATGGCCGACGCGATCCTGATGCCGGTGATCTTCACACTGCTATTCGTGTTCGTCTTCGGCGGCTCGATCGGGCAGTCGCTGGGCGGCGGCCAGGACCAGTACGTGCAGTACGTCATCCCCGGCATGATCGCGATGATGAGCATGACGCTGTCCCAGGGCGTCGGCACCGGCTTCAGCCAGGACTTCAACTCCGGTGTCATGGACCGGTTCCGGTCGCTGCCGATCGGGCGCGGCTCGGTGCTGTTCGCGAAGATCGCGGTGGAGGTGATGCGCATGCTGTTCGCCACCGCCGTACTGATGCTCGTCGCCGTCCTGGTCGGATTCGACATCACCAACTGGCCCGGTCTGTTCGCGACGGTGGCACTGGCCACCGTGTTCGCCTCGTCGATCATGTGGGTGTTCATCACGCTGGGCGTGGTCATGAAGAGCGCGCAGTCCGTGCAGGCGATGGGCTTCCTGGTGCTGTTCCCGCTGCAGTTCGGCTCGTCGATCTTCGCGCCGACGAACTCCATGCCGGGCTGGCTCCAGCACTTCACCGACTACAACCCGCTGTCCACGCTCGCCGACGCGGCCCGTGGCCTGATGGTGGGAGGTCCGGTCGCGCACGACCTGTGGGTGACGCTCGGCTGGTCGGCCGCCATCACGGCGGTCGCGGCGCCGTACGCGATCCACAAGTTCCGTACCAAGAACTGACGTCGGGCTTCGGTGCGCGTCACACGAGGGCGGCGGCCTCCTCCACGGAGAGGTCGCCGCCCTCCGCGTACGCCGACTCGTAGGCCGCGTCGCCGAGCGCCTCGCGCAACTCCCGCTCGGCCCCGGACCGCAGGGTGCGCTCGATGGTCGTCGGAACGTGGGTGGGCGGCAGCAGCCGGTCCCCGGCCCCCAGACATCGGGCGCCGTCGCGGGCGCGGGCGCCGCCGTCGGCCCCGGCGAGGGCGAGCGCGGCGGTGTGCAGGTACATGGTGCGCATATGGGGGGCGATGGTCAGGGCCAGCGGGTCCCCGGACTTCTCCAGTGCCCGGCGGACCAGGCCCAGGCTCTCCTCGTAGCAGCCGTCCACGGCCTCCAGCCAGGCCTCGGAGCCGAGGATGAAGGCGTCGAAGATGACGAAGTGCGCGATGGCGAACTGCTCGCGCAGCAGCCGGAGTTGCTCGCGCGCCTCGGGGATGCGTCCGGTCAGGCCGAGCCAGCCGGCGAGGAACATCCGGGAGGCAGGCATCGCCTCGTTGCGGGCGCCGTCCCGGTCCGCGATCACGTCGCGCAGCAGGCGCTCGCCGCGCTCGGCCTGTCCCATCTCCAGCAGTGCGCTGCCCAGCCGGGCGTTGAGCACGGTCTTCTGGGCGCGGGCGCCGAGCCGTTCGGCCCGCTCGATGGCCCGCTCGTAGTCGGCGGCGGCCTCGTGCCACTCCCCCTTGCGCTCGTGGGACTCGGCGCGGGCGGAGAGCGCCTCGGCGGTGCCCCACAGGTCACCGAGCCGCTCGTAGATGGCCAGCGCCTCCTCGGCGTCGCGGATGGCGTCGCCCGCCCAGTCGGAGCGGTTGGCGAGGAGGTTGGCCCGCATCTGGAGGGCCGCGGCGAGCTCCCACTCGTAGCCCGGGGTGGTCCGGCAGGTCTCGATGGTGGCCAGGACGACGTCCTGCAACCGGCCCATGTCCCCGGTGAGCATGATGGCGAAGAACCAGAAGGAGCCCGGCAGTCGGCAGGTCTGCGGCATGCCGGGCTCGTAGGTGGCGGCGATGGAGCGCAGCTTGGTCTGCGCGTGCTGGTTCTGCCAGGCGTCCAACTCGGTGTCCATGCAGACGAGATGGACGAGATGGATCCCGCGCCGGGCCTCCTGGAGGACCTCGCCGCGCCACGGCGGCGGGGTGTCCGTGCAGCGCTCCCACACCGGTGTCGCGGGGCGGGCCGGCTCGGTGAAGGGGTCGGGGCCCAACTCCTGGACCTCACGCGCCCAGTTGCGGGCCTCGATGCGCAGGTCGCGCATCTGCCAGTACCAGGCGAGCGACAGGATCAGGCACAGCCCTTCCTGCTCGTCCCGGTCGGCGACGGCCCGGCGCAGGGCGGTGCGGAGGTTCTCGTACTCGCGCTCCAGGCGCCGGACGGCGGCGAGTTGGCGGGGGCCGCGGAGCAACGGGTCGGTGGTGCGGGCGAGTTCGCGGTAGTACGTCAGATGCGCGCGCTCGGCGGCGGAGCGGGCGCCGGCCGTCTCGTCGAGGCGTTCGCCGGCGTACTCGGCGACGGTCTCCAGGAGCCGGTAGCGCATCTCGCCGTCCCGCTCGCCGGGTGAAGGCGCCGCCACGACGAGGGACTTGTCGACGAGGGAGCCGAGCGCCTCCAGCGCGGCGGGGCCGCAGACCGCCTCGGCGGCGGCGAGGTCGCACCCGCCGGCGAAGACCGACAACCGCCGCAGGACGTCGCGTTCCTCCGCGTCGAGCAGGTCCCACGACCAGTCGACGACGGCCCGCAGGGTCTGCTGGCGGGGCAGGACGGTACGGCTGCCGGAGGTGAGCAGCCGGAAGCGGTCGTCCAGCCGGTCGGCGATCTGACGTGGCGTCAACACCCTTAGCCGGGCGGCGGCGAGCTCGATGCCGAGGGGCAGGCCGTCGAGGCGGCGGCAGATCTCGGCGCAGGCCGCCGCGGTCTCCTCGTCGGCGTCGACGCGGAATCCTGGGCGGGCGGCGGCGCCCCGGTCGGCGAGCAGCCGTAGCGCGACGGGCTCGGGGAGGGGCTCCACGGGACGCAGCAACTCCCCTGGTACGCCGAGGGGTTCACGACTCGTGGCCAGCACGGTGAGCTGCGGGCAGCGTGCCAGCAGCTCCTCGACGAGGCGGGCGGCGGCCTCGACGACGTGCTCGCAGTTGTCGAGGATCAGCAGCATGCGGCGGGGGGCGCAGTGCTCGACGAGGCGTTCGACGGGGTCGCCGTGGCGTTCGCCCGCGACGCGCATGGCCTCGGCGCCGGCGCCGTACAGCACGGTCTCGCGGGCGCCGACGGCGGTGAGCACGGCCTCGGGGACGGCGGCGGGGTCGTCCACGGGCGCGAGCTCGGCGAGCCAGACCCCGTCCTCCCCAGCCTGCGGCACCCCCTCCCCCGCCTCCTGCGACAACCGCGTCTTCCCGGCCCCACCGGCCCCGAGCAACGTCACCAGCCGAGCCCCCGCGAGATCCTGCCGGATCACCGCGATATCCCTCTCCCGCCCGACAAAGGAGGTGAGCCGGGCCCGGAGGTTGCCGAGGGGGGTGGGGGCGTAGGGCTGTGCGGGGGTGGGTGACCGGTGGGTGGGGGCGTCGGGAAAGTCACGGTCGCTTCGGGCAGAGTGGCCGGCCTCGGCGGAGTGGCCGGCCTCGGCGGAGTGGCCGGCCTCGGCGGAGTTCGGGCTGATGCCGGTCGAGTGCGAGTCGGCGCCGCCCGGGTACGAGCCGGTACCGGCAGAGTGCGTGCCGTTCCCGGCGGGGTAGGGCCTGGTGCCGGCGGGATAGGGCCCGGTGCCGACCGGGTGTGCGTCGCCGCCGGCGGGGTGCGACTCGGCGCCGGCGGGGTAAGAGTCGGCGTCGGCGGGAAATCGGCCGACTCCGGGAGTGTGCGGCCCCGTGACGGAGGCGTCGGCTGCCTCGGCCCACCGTCCCCAGGAACCCGGCGCCCCGCCGAACCCCTCCCGGCCCCCGCTCCCCTCCCGGCGCCCGTACTCTTGTCGGTCCCCGTCCCCCTGCCGACCTCCGAACCCCTGCCGTTCCCCGAACTCCTCCCGGCCCCCGAATTCCGGGGTCCCCCCGAACGCCTCCCGGCTCCCACCCCGCTGTCGGCGACCTCCCCCACCCGGCCGCAGCAACTCCTCATGCAGCGCCCGTAGTTCCGGGCCCGGATCCGTGCCCAGTTGGTCCGCCAAAACGTGCCGTACCGACTCGTACGCGGCCAACGCCTCCGCCGTGCGGCCCGCGTCGCGGAGGGCTCGGAGGCGGAGGGACTGGAGGGGTTCGTCGAGGGGGTGTGTGTCGCACAGGGCCGTCAGTTCCGGCAGGGACTGCTCCGCGTGGCCGAGGGCGAGCGCGGCGGTGTGCCGGGCACGCAACGCGTCCAGCCGCCGCGCCTCACACCGCGCCGCCTGCACCGTACGGTTGGGCAGGTCGGCGAGCGCGGGCCCCCGCCACAGCGCGAGCGCGTCGTCGAGCAGCACCGCCGCCTTCGCGGGGTCCCCGTCGGCCAGCGCCCGCGCCCCGTCCCCGGCGAGCCGCTCGAACCGGTGCAGGTCGATGTCGTCCGGCGCGGCCGTGAGCCGGTACCCCCCGTCCAGCGAGGCCACCGCACCCGCGCCGAGCGCCCTGCGCAACCGTCCCACCAGCGCCTGCAGCGCACCCGTCGCGTCGGCGGGCGGATCGCCGTCCCACACCTCGTCGACGAGGACGCTCACCGGCACGACCCGGCCGGGCCGCAGCGCGAGCACGGTCGCCAGCGCACGCAGCCGCGCCCCGCCGACCGGGACGGACGTACCGTCGGGACGCAGTACCTGGGTGGTGCCGAGGATGCGATAGCGCACGGGATCCATTGTCTCCGGTGGCCCCGGAACCGGTCACGGGGTTCCGGGAGGCGGGGTGTCGAGGGGCAGGGTGTCGAGGGGCGGGCGCAAGAGCCGTACAACCTGGTGCGGGATGCGGGAACCCACCCTCCATGGAACCCCCGCCCCCACGCGAGACGTTTTCCCTTCTGCCCGGTACCGTCGGGCCGTCCCCAGCGTGACCGTACAGTCAGGGAGTCCGATGACCACCGCCACCACCCGCCACAGCGACCGGCGGATCAGCCCCGTCTTCATCGGGATCGTCGCCGTGACGGCGGTGACCGGCTGGGCCACCTGGACCGGTTTCGCCGAGAAGCCCGGGATCGCCGTGTTCCTGTTCGTGACCGGCGCCTGGATCGTCTCCCTGTGCCTGCACGAGTACGCCCACGCCCGCACCGCCCTGCACAGCGGCGACATCACGATCGGCGCGAAGGGCTACCTCACGCTGAACCCGCTGAAGTACACCCACGCCCTGCTCAGCATCGTGCTCCCCGTGATCTTCGTGATCATGGGCGGTATCGGTCTGCCCGGCGGCGCGGTCTTCATCGAGCGGAACCGCATCCAGGGCCGCTGGAAGCGCAGCCTGATCTCGGCGGCGGGCCCCCTCACGAACGTCCTGTTCGCGATCGCCTGCACGGCCCCGTTCTGGCTGGACGCCCTCGACGGCGTACCGCCGGTGTTCGGCTTCGCGCTGGCCTTCCTCGCCCTGCTCCAGGTCTCGGCCGCGCTCCTGAACTTCCTGCCGGTCCCGGGCCTGGACGGCTACGGCGTCATCGAGCCCTGGCTGTCGCACAGCGTCAAGCGCCAGGTGGAGCCCTTCGCGCCCTTCGGCCTGCTGTTCGTGTTCGCGCTGCTGTGGCTGGACCCGGTCAACAAGGCGTTCTTCGACGTGGTCGACGCGGTCCTGCGCGGCCTCGGGGTCGACCCGTCGTACGCCTCGTTCGGCTGGAGCCTCTACCGCTTCTGGGCCTGAACGGCCCGGCCCCGCTTGAGGTAGTACCAGCACATGTTCGACGACAGCCCCGCGAGCAGCACCCACACGATCCCGAGCCAGCTGCCCTGTACGAAGGAGACGACCGCCGCGGCCACGGCGAGCAGGCAGACGGCGAGGGCGTAGAGGGCGAGGCGGGGCATGTCCGTGGGCTCCTGTCGGGGGACACCGGTGTGCTACGACGACCAGTGTCCCCCATCGCCTCACACGTCCGTGACGCGCAGCCCCGCGTGCGCCTTGTACCGCCGGTTCACGGAGATCAGGTTGGCGACCAGCGACTCCACCTGGTGGGCGTTGCGCAGCCGCCCGGCGAAGACCCCGCGCATCCCGGGGATCCGCCCGGCCAGCGCCTGGACGATCTCCACGTCGGCCCGCTCCTCGCCGAGGACCATGACGTCGGTGTCGATCTCCGCGATCTCCCGGTCCATCAGCAGCACCGCCGAGAGGTGGTGGAAGGCGGCGGCGACCCGGGAGTCCGGCAGCAGGGCGGCGGCCTGCTCGGCGGCGCTGCCCTCCTCGGGCTTGAGCGCGTAGGCGCCCTTCTTGTCGAAGCCGAGCGGGTTGACGCAGTCGACGACGAGCTTGCCGGCCAGCTCCTCGCGCAGCGACTCCAGCGTCTTGCCGTGGCCGTCCCAGGGCACGGCGACGATCACGACGTCGCTGCGCCGGGCGGTCTCGGCGTTGTCGGCGCCCTCGACTCCGTGCCCGAGTTCCTCGGCGGCGGCCTGCGCCCGGTCGGCGGCCCGCGAGCCGATGATCACCTTCTGGCCCGCCTTGGCGAGCCGGTAGGCGAGGCCCTTGCCCTGCGGGCCGGTGCCGCCGAGCACGCCGACGACGAGCCCGGAGACGTCGGGCAGGTCCCAGGGGTCCTTGGCGGGGGCCTTCGCGGGGGTCTGTGCAGCACTGTCGGTAGAGGTCATGGGCCGACTTTACGTGCGTCCCGAGCGCCCCCGCCGGTCACGTGAGCCGCGTCACGGACCCCCCTCCCGTCCCCAGGTCGGGCGAATCCCGGGTGAACCGGGGGCCAGGGGCGGCCGGTTGGGGCAGGATGCGGCCCCATGGACGCCGTACGGGTCGCACTGCTGCGCGAAGTGCTCGCCGGGACCGAGTGGTTGGGGGCCACCCGCCGCTTCGCGGGCGCGCTGCGCGGGTCGGTGGTCTCGCACGGCGGCGGGCTGCTCCTGGTCGGCACCGAGCGGTACGAGCCGTGGCACCTGGCGGCCCATCTGGTCGACGAGGCCGCCTGGTCCGGTACTCCGGAGCTGGCCCCGACCCTCGTCCGCCACGACCCGCGGGGCTCCGCCCCGGCCCATCTCTCGGTCGGCCTGGGCCGGCTCGCGGCCGCCCGGCGCGGCGAGACCCTGCTGGTCGTCTCCCCGCACGGGCCGGGCGCCCCGCTCCTGGAGCGCGTCCACGACGCCCGCCGCTCCGGCGCGACGATCCTCTCCCTCGGCCCCGACGGGGGCGAACTCACCGCCATGGCCCACGAGTCGCTCACCGTCCCCGACGGCACCGACCTCGACCTGGACACGGTCCAGCACCTGGTGAGCGCGGCGGCCGGCGAGAGCGCCCTCCCGACCCCCCGAAACCGCCACCGCATCCGCGACCGCCTCTCCCGCCTCGCCGACCAACTGACAGCACCGCCGCCGCCCCGCTGGTAGAGCGGGAAGCCGGGCGGGGCAGGAAGACCGGGAGGACCGGAGGATCGGCGGGGCCGAGAGACGGACAGGCCCGGAAGACCAGCGAGCCCGGAAGACCGACAGGCCCGGAGGCCCGAAGGACCGGCGGGCCCGGGAGTCCAGCAGGCCCGGAAATCGGCGGACCCAGAGAACCAGCAGGCCCGGAAGACCGACAGGCCCGGAGGCCCGAAGGACCGGCGGGCCCGGGAGTCCAGCAGGCCCGGAAATCGGCGGACCCAGAGAACCGGCAGGCCCGGAAGACCGGCAGGCCCGGGAGCCCCGCAGGCCCCGAATCCGGCGGACCCAGAGAACCGGCAGGCCCGGAGGCCCGGAGGCCCGGAAGACCGGCAGGCCCCGAGGCCCGGAAGCCCGGAAGACCAGCAGGCCCGGGAGCCCCGCAGGCCCCGAATTCGGCTGGCCCAGAGGACCGGCGTGCCCGGAAATCGGGTTGCCCGTGAGCCCCCGTCCCCGGACCATGGCCCCTCGTGACCGACGACGCCCCCGAACCCCCACCTCCTTCCTCCGGCCTGCGCTCCCTCCTCCCCGATCTCACCCCCTGGCGGGCCTCCCGGGACTTCCGGCGGCTGTGGGTCTCGGGGCTGATCTCGAACTTCGGGAGCTTCCTCACCTTCGTCGCGCTGCCGGTGCAGCTGAAGGAGCTGACGGGGTCGGCGGCCGCGGTGGGCGCGATCGGCGCGGTGGAACTCGTACCGCTGCTGGTCTTCGGCCTCTACGGCGGCGCGCTCGCGGACGCCTGGGACAAGCGGAAGCTGATCCTGTGGACAGAGGCGGGCCAGGGCCTGCTGAGCGCGGCCCTGCTCGCGAACGCGCTGTTCCCGACCCCGGCCGTCTGGCCGCTCTACGTCGTCGCCGCGCTCTCCTCCGCCCTGGTCTCGGTGCAGCGCCCCGCGCTCGACTCCCTCTGGCCCCGGATCGTCGCCCACGACCACCTCCCGGCGGCGGGCTCGCTGAACTCCTTCCGCTGGACGGTCGGCGGGGTCGCGGGCCCGGCGCTCGCGGGCGTGGTCGTCGCCTACGCGGGCCTCGGCTGGGCGTACGGCGCCGATCTGCTGACCTTCTTCGTCTCCGTGGCCCTCGTCGTCCGGATCGCCGCCGCCCCCGCCTCCCACGAGGCCGCGAAGCCGTCCCTCAAGGCCATCGCCGAGGGCGCCCGCTACGCCTGGAGCCGCAAGGAACTCCTCGGCACCTACGCGGTCGACCTCGCCGCGATGTTCCTGGCCATGCCGCTGGCCCTGCTGCCGTTCCTCGCGGACGAGCTGGACGCCGAGTGGTCGCTGGGTCTGATGTACGCGTCGGTCCCGCTCGGCGCGCTGCTGGTGAGCCTGGTCAGCGGCTGGACGGCGAGGATCCACCGGCACGGGCGGATGGTCGTCCTGTCGGCGGCGCTGTGGGGCCTGGCGATCGCGGCCGCGGGCGTGGCCGGGAACGTCTGGCTGGTGCTGCTGTTCCTGACCGTGGCCGGCGGCTGCGACATGGTCAGCGGGATCTTCCGCGGGATCATGTGGAACCAGACGATCCCGGACGAGCTGCGCGGCCGGCTCGCCGGGATCGAGCTGCTGTCGTACTCGGTGGGCCCGACCGTCGGCCAGGTCCGCAGCGGTGGCTTCGCCGCGTGGTGGGGTGTGCGGACGTCGGTCTGGTCGGGCGGTGTGCTGTGCGCGGGCGCGGTGGGCCTGCTGGCGCTGTGCCTGCCGAAGCTGATGACCTACGACGCCCGCACCGACGAGCACGCGGCGCGGGTGCGCGAGCAGCGGGCGGCCGCAGCCGCGGCCCAGGTGTGATCAGTCGTCCTCGCGGCTCCCCGCGGAGGCGTCGTGCCACTTGGGGTCGTTCTCCCACTCGAGGTTCCGCTCACGGGCCGTCTCCATGGCGTGCTCGGCCTCCTTGCGGCTCGCGTAGGGCCCGAAGCGATCCTTGGCGGGACACTCCGGCCCCTCCTCGACCTTCTTGTGCTGGAGGCAGTAGTACCACTCCCCCGGCTTGCCGACCGTGCGCTTCTTGAACAGGGCCATGACCAGCTCCTCTCGCCACCGACATGTTCCCCCATCGGGGCTCGTTAGACTCGCTGCCATGTCTGGCCAGTCGCTGCTCGCCCCCGGGGAGCTGTCCCCCACCCGTTCCGTGCCCGGAAACATCCGGCGCCCCGAGTACGTCGGCAAGCCCGCGCCGACGCCGTACACCGGTCCGGAGGTGCAGACGCCCGAGACGGTCGAGGCGATGCGGACCGCCGGCCGGATCGCCGCGCGGGCGATGGCCGAGGCGGCGAAGCTGATCGCGCCCGGGGTCACCACCGACGAACTGGACAAGGTGGCGCACGAGTACATGTGCGACCACGGCGCCTACCCGTCGACGCTCGGCTACCGGGGCTTCCCGAAGTCGCTGTGCACCTCGCTCAACGAGGTCATCTGCCACGGCATCCCGGACTCGACGGTCCTCAAGGACGGCGACATCGTCAACCTCGACGTGACGGCGTACATCGGCGGGGTGCACGGCGACAACAACGCGACGTACCTGGTGGGCGAGGTGGACGAGGAGAGCCGGCTGCTCGTCGAGCGCACCCGGGAGTCCCTGGAGCGCGCGATCAAGGCGGTCAAGCCGGGCCGCCAGATCAACATCATCGGCCGGGTCATCGAGTCGTACGCCAAGCGCTTCGGCTACGGCGTGGTCCGCGACTTCACGGGCCACGGCATCAACTCCTCGTTCCACTCGGGCCTGATCATCCCGCACTACGACAGCCCGCACGCGACGACCGTCATGCAGCCCGGCATGACCTTCACGATCGAGCCGATGCTGACGCTCGGGACGCACGAGTACGACATGTGGGACGACGGCTGGACGGTCGTGACGAAGGACCGCAGGCGCACCGCGCAGTTCGAGCACACGCTCGTGGTGACGGAGACCGGCGCGGAGATCCTGACCCTGCCGTAGCCAGGCGAAAGACCCGTCCCACCCCGGGGCGGGTCTTTTCTTGTAGCCTTTTACCGACAGGCTGTCGGCAAACCTATTGACTTAGGTAAGCCTTACCTTAGAGGATGCCGCATGGACTCCTTCTCGACAGTCATCCGCACCGCGTCCCACGAGCAGCATGTCGAGGCGGAGACCTCGACGTTCATGAGCGACCTGCTCGGCGGCCGGCTGGGCCGGGACGCGTACGCGCGCTACACCGAGCAACTGTGGTTCGTCTACGAGGCGTTGGAGACCGGCACCGAGCGGCTGGCGGCGGACCCGGTGACCGGCCCCTTCATCCGCCCCGAGCTGTTCCGGCGGGCGGCGCTGGAGCGGGACCTGGAGCATCTGCGGGGCGCGGACTGGCGCGAGGGCCTCTCGGCCCTCCCGGCGACGCAGGCCTACGCGGACCGGGTGCGCGCGTGCGCCGAGAAGTGGCCCGCGGGCTACATCGCCCACCACTACACCCGCTACCTCGGCGACCTCTCCGGCGGCCAGATCATCCGGGACCGGGCGGAGCGGACCTGGGGCTTCGAGCGGAAGGGCGACGGCGTCCGCTTCTACGTCTTCGAGGAGATCGCCAACCCGGCCGCGTTCAAGCGGGGTTACCGCGAGCTCCTGGACGGAGTCCGCGCGGACGACCTGGAGAAGCAGCGCGTGGTGGCCGAGTGCAAGAGGGCGTTCGCCCAGAACACCGCGGTG
>NZ_JBEYVC010000108.1:0-35386 GCF_040643855.1 Streptomyces sp. NPDC047072
ACGCCCGGTTACATTCCGAACCCGGAAGCTAAGCCTTACAGCGCCGATGGTACTGCAGGGGGGACCCTGTGGGAGAGTAGGACACCGCCGAACAATCATTCAAAGGGTTGGACCCCGAACTTCGGTTCCGGGTCCAACCCTTTTTTGTTGTGCGTCACTTGACGTTCACGTTCCGCCCGCAGCATCGGCGGCATGGGTACTGCTGCAATGCTCAGGGCCGCCGGCGTCGGTGTCGGTGACGAGGTCGTCGTACCGGCCTTCGGGAACGTGGAAGTCGCCGAGTCGGTGGCGCTGGCCGGTGCGCTTCCGGTGTTCGCGGACATAGATCCGGTGACCTACTGCCTTGATGCCTCCGCTGTCGAGGCGGCCGTAACTCCGCGGACGGCGGCCGTCGTTGTCGTACACCGCTTCGGGCGGCCCGCCGACATGCGGCGGTTGCTGGAGGTCGGGCAGCGGCACGGGCTGCTCGTGTTGCAGCACGGGGAGTCCGCGGCGCCGTACGACGAGATCGCTCAGCGTCGGGAGCGGGCCTGCTACCTGGACGGGAAGTTGCGCGGGGTGCGCACGCCCGACGGCGGGGACGGGCACACCTATCAGCAGTACGTCGTGCGGGTGCCGGGGAACGGGCGGCCGGACCGGGACGCCTTCGCTCGGGCGCTGCGGGGCAAGGGAGTTGACTGCCGGGTGCCGGTGAAGACCCCTGTGCACCGGCTGCCGGAGTTCCGGCGGTGTGTGTCGCTGCCGGAGACCGAGCGGGCCTCGGACGAGACGCTCGCGCTGCCGGTCGAGGCGGCGCTGACGAAGCGGGACATGCAGCGGATCGTGGGCGCGTGCAATGCCCTCGGAGGGCTTCTTCAGCCTGCCTTCTGAGGGAGTTGGGAGCACCGGTCTGTTCGGGGTATGATCTATTTCGTTGCCGCGGGGGAAACCTCGAAAAGGCGACAGGCCCCCTTAGCTCAGTCGGCAGAGCGTCTCCATGGTAAGGAGAAGGTCAACGGTTCGATTCCGTTAGGGGGCTCCAGTCGAAAGCCCCGCCCAATCGGGCGGGGCCTTTTTCGTGCTCTCCGTCAGTCCGTGTGGAGGCCGGGGACGCGCATCGCGAGGATTGCCATGTCGTCGGAGGGGGCGTCGGACGCGAAGCGTTCCACCGCGCGCATGATGCGGGCCGCGACCGCGCCGGCCGTCAGGCCCGTGCAGGTCGTCAGGACGTCGGCGAGGCCGTCGTCGCCCAGCATGCGGGTGCCCTCTCGGCGCTCGGTGACGCCGTCCGTGACGCAGAGGAGGACGTCGCCGGGATCCAGGGTGACCGTCTGCTCGTAGAGCTCCAGGTCCTCCATGACGCCGAGGAGCGGCTGGGGTTCGGCGGCCGGTTCGACGGTTCCGTCCTGGCGCAGGCGGAGCGGGAGCGGGTGGCCGGCGCAGACGACCTTCAGGCGGGCGCTGCCGTCCTCCTGGGGCCACAACTCGCCGTAGAGGAGGGTCAGGAAGCGGCTGCGGGCGCCCTCGTCGAGGATCGCGGAGTTCAGGCGCTCCAGGACGGCCGGGCCGCTGAGGCCCTCGCGGGCGAGGAGGCGCAGGGCGTGCCGGGCGAGGCCGGTGACGGCCGCCGCGTTGGGGCCCGTACCGCAGACGTCGCCGATGGCGAAGCCGTAGGCGCCGTCGCTGATGGGGAAGACGTCGTAGAAGTCGCCGCCGACCTCGTTGCCCTCGCCGGCCGCGCGGTAGATGACCTCGACCTCGACGCCGTCGATCTCGGGGAGTTCGGGCGGCAGGAGGCTGCGCTGGAGGGACTGGCTGATCGCGGTGCGCTCGGAGTAGAGGCGGGCGTTGTCGAGGGCGAGGGCGGCCCGGCGGCTCAGGTCCTCGGCCAGTTCCAGGATCTCCTGGCGGAAGTGTTCGTCAGTGGGTTTGCCGAGGGTCAGCATGCCGATGACGCGGTTGCGCGCGACCAGGGGGAGGACGACGGTCTCGCCGCCCACCGCGGAGGCCGTGGCGAGCGTGGGGCCGATTCCGGAGGCGATCTGGTGGGTGGGGCCGCCGCTGAGGCCGAGGCTGCGCATGGAGCTGCGCAGGGCCGCCTGGTGGGCTGCCTCGCCCGGGGCCGTCCACACGCGGGCGCCGGGGGTGGGGACCGGGTCCGGCGGGAGGACTTTGGAGAGCAACGACTTGATGCCGTCGATGAGTTCCTCGTCCTCGTGCAGGACGTACGAGAGGTAGGGCTCCGAGGCCTGGTCGGCGATCGTGTAGACGGCGCACCAGGTGGCCAGGGTCGGGACCGTCATCTGGGCCATCAGGGCGAGGGTCTGGTCGCGGTCCAGGGTGCCGGCGAGAAGGTCGGAGGCCTCGACGAGGAAGCTGAGGGATCCCCTGCGCAGGCGTTCGAGTTCGCCGAGGCGGGCCGACTCGACGGCCAGCGCGATGCGGTCGGCGGCGAACTGGAGGCGCAGGGCTTCTTCGTTCGAGTATCTGCCGGGCGCTTCCGCGGCCACGCCGAGGGAGCCGGTGAGGCGGCCCTCTACCTTGAGGGGGACGGTGACGACCGAGCGCATTCCGGTGCCGCTCAGCAGGGGTACGGCACCCGGGACCGCCGTCAGGTCGTCGTGGACCGCGGGCATGCGCGCCGAGCCGTAGCGGCCGGGGCCCGCTTCGACGGGCACGCGCGCGAAGCGCTGGCGGGCCGAGGGGAGGCCGGTGGAGGCTCGGACCTCCAGCTCGGTCTCGTCGTCGGTGGCGAGGAGCAGGAAGGCGGAGTCGCCGTCGAGCATGTCGCGGGCGCGCTCCACCGTGCGCTGCAGGAGGCCGTCGAGGTCGTCCGGGGCGGGGGAGCCGATGAACACCTCGAAGGGGTCGGTGCTCTGGCCGTCGGACGAGGTGGTGGTGTCGCCCGCGGGGACGCGCAACGGGGTCTGCAGTACGGCGCGTTCGTGGTCGCGGACCAGCAGGCAGACCGTGGAGGGCTCGCCGCCGGTGTCGCGGACGCGCAGGTGGGAGGCGTAGACGGAGGTGACGCGGCCGTTGGCGCCCCGGATGCCGTAGCTGCCCTCCCAGCGGGAGAGCTGGAGGGCCTCCGCGATGCCGGTGCCGGTGCCGGGGGTGTGCGGCCAGGCGGCGAGGTCGGTGAGGGGTTTGCCGATGACCAGATCGGCGGCGTACCCGAAGAGTTCCTCGGCGTCCTCGTTCCACGAGGTGATGGCGCCGCTGCGGTCGATCTGGACGACGGCGACGCGGACGCGGCTGTCGGCGAGCGGGAGGAGGTCGGCGGGCAGTGACGGGCCGGCCGCGCGGGTGCCCACCGCGCGTTCGGGCAGCTCGAGTTGGAACCAGACCTGCTTGTGGGTGGGGGCGTACTCGACGCCCCAGCGGGCGGCGAGCGCGGCGCAGAGCTGGAGGCCGCGGCCGCCCTCGCGGTCGAGGCTGCCCATGGTGACGGCCGGGCCCTGGAGGGGGATCTCGCGCTCGGGGTAGCGGTCGGCGACCTCGATGCGTACACCCTCGTCACTGCGCAGGCACAGGACGTCCGCGGAGGTGCCCGCGTGCACCACGGCGTTGGTGACCAGTTCGCTGGTGAGGACCACCGCGTCGTCGACGATGTCGGCGAAGCCCCAGCCCTGGAGGGTGTCGCGGACGAAGGAGCGGGCCGTCGCCACCGATCGTCCGACGGGCTCGAAGCTGGCGGCCGCGCGCGCGGTGATCACAGAACTCCTCGACCGGTTCTCGACGTGCAGGGCTCCGTGGCCGACCGGCTCGTGCCGCTGGTGCGGCACGCCGCTCGTCGGCCGGGGGTCCGGGGGCTGTTCCCCCGGGATCAGTCCGGTGGTCATGTGTTGCGGCCGCCCTCCGATGCCCGCTCGTGCTCGTGCCACCGCCCAGGCCGGACGGACCGGCTCGGCTGGACAGCCGCATGCAAGGTTACTTACCTTCGACGGCCATGCGGATGCCGGTCTGCAGTGTTTCCGTCCGGAGGGTGTGCGGACGATGTGCGAAGCTGCCGAACTGTTATGGCCGGGTTCAACCAGGGTGAAACACTGGGCAGGCTTCTGGAGAAGGTTCGGGCAGGCCGAGTGACTTCCGTGGACTGCGGGCAGCAGCCCGTGATGCGGTTGTGTGTGCCTGGCTGAAATAGAGCTGTAGTAAGCATCAGTACGCGGTAGTGAACGATGTGCCGCGCGGTACCACCCGAGCACAGCAGTAACGGTCGACCCCTGCGGGAGGGACACAGTGGAGTCTGGCGCGGCGACGCGGGCCACCAAGACGCGCGCGAAGGGTGGACCGTCCCCGAGCAAGCAGCGCAAACCGCGCAACGGGACCACGACGGTGGACACGGCCGCCCTGGACCGGTTGCTCGCTGCTCTGGTGTCGATGCGGGACGGCAACTTCCGCAAGCGGCTCACGGTGTCCGGCGACGGCGTGATGTCGGAGATCTCGGCGGTCTTCAACGAGGTGGCCGACCGCAATCTGCAGCTCACGGGTGAGCTGTCGCGGGTGCGGCGCATGGTGGGCCGCGAGGGCAAGCTCACCGAGAGGCTGGAGACGGGCGCCTGCGAGGGCTCCTGGGCGGCCGCCATCGACGCGTCCAACCAGCTGGTCGACGATCTCGTACGGCCGGTCTCCGAGGTCAGCCGGGTGCTGTCCGCGGTCGCCGAGGGTGATCTGTCGCCCCGGATGGAGCTCAGGACGCAGGCGCCGGACGGGACCGGGCATCCGCTGCGCGGGGAGTTCCTGAAGGTCGGGCGGACTGTAAACAACCTTGTCGATCAGCTCTCGACGTTCACCGACGAGGTCACGCGCGTGGCCAGCGAGGTGGGCACCGAGGGCAAGCTCGGCGGGCAGGCACGCGTGCGGGGCATGTCGGGTTCGTGGAAGGACCTGACCGAGTCCGTCAACACGATGGCGTACCGGCTGACGGCGCAGGTCCGGGACATCGCGCTGGTGACCACGGCGGTCGCCAAGGGCGATCTGTCGCGCAAGGTCACCGTGCACGTGGCCGGCGAGATGCTGGAGCTGAAGAACACCGTCAACACGATGGTGGACCAGCTGTCGTCCTTCTCCTCCGAGGTGACCCGCGTCGCGCGCGAGGTGGGCGTCGAGGGTGAGCTGGGCGGTCAGGCGCAGGTGCCCGGTGTGGCCGGCGTGTGGAAGGACCTCACCGATTCGGTGAACCTCATGGCCGGCAACCTGACGGCCCAGGTGCGCGGGATCGCCCAGGTGACGACGGCGGTCGCCAGCGGTGACCTGTCGCAGAAGGTCACGGTGTCCGCACGCGGCGAGGTCGCGCAGCTCGCCGACACGATCAACCAGATGACCGAGACGCTGCGGATCTTCGCGGACGAGGTCACACGCGTGGCCAACGAGGTCGGTGCCGAGGGCCAGCTCGGCGGTCAGGCGAACGTGCCGGGTGCGGCGGGAACGTGGAAGGACCTCACCGATTCGGTGAACACGGTCTTCCGGAACCTCACCACCCAGGTGCGCGACATCGCCGCGGTGACGACGGCGGTCGCCAATGGTGACCTGTCGCAGAAGGTCACCGTGGACGTGGCCGGCGAGATGCTGGAGCTGAAGAACACCGTCAACGGCATGGTGGACCAGCTGTCCGCGTTCGGTGCCGAGGTCACGCGCGTGGCCCGCGAGATCGGTGTCGAGGGTGAGCTGGGCGGTCAGGCGCAGGTGCCCGGGGCCGCCGGTACCTGGAAGGACCTGACGGACTCCGTCAACACGGCGTTCCGCAACCTCACCGGACAGGTGAGGAACATCGCCCAGGTGACGACGGCGGTCGCCAATGGTGACCTGTCGCAGAAGGTCACCGTGGACGTCTCCGGCGAGATGCTCCAGCTGAAGAACACCGTGAACACGATGGTGGACCAGCTGTCCGCGTTCGCCGACCAGGTGACGCGGATGGCCCGGGACGTGGGCACCGAGGGACGGCTCGGCGGTCAGGCCGTCGTACCGGGTGTCTCCGGCACCTGGAAGGAGCTCACCGACTCCGTCAACTTCATGGCCGGCAACCTCACCTCGCAGGTGCGGCAGATCGCCCAGGTGACCACCGCGGTGGCGCGGGGTGACCTGTCGCAGAAGATCGACGTGGACGCGCGCGGCGAGATCCTGGAGCTGAAGAGCACCATCAACACGATGGTCGACCAGCTCTCCGCCTTCGCCGACCAGGTGACCCGGGTGGCCCGCGAGGTGGGTACCGAGGGCCGGCTGGGCGGTCAGGCGCAGGTGCCCGGCGTGGCCGGTGTGTGGCGCGACCTGACCGACTCCGTGAACGGAATGGCAGGAAACCTTACGGCCCAGGTCCGCAACATCGCCCAGGTGGCGACCGCGGTGGCGCGGGGTGACCTGTCGCAGAAGATCGACGTGGACGCGCGCGGCGAGATCCTGGAGCTGAAGAACACCCTCAACACGATGGTGGACCAGCTCTCCAGCTTCGCCGAGCAGGTGACCCGGGTGGCCCGTGAGGTGGGTACCGAGGGCATCCTCGGCGGACAGGCCGAGGTGCAGGGAGTCTCGGGCACCTGGAAGGACCTCACGCAGTCCGTGAACTTCATGGCGAACAACCTGACCATCCAGGTGCGCAACATCGCCGAGGTCACCACCGCGGTCGCCAAGGGTGACCTGTCGAAGAAGATCACCGTCGACGCGAAGGGCGAGATCCTCGAACTCGTCACCACCGTCAACACGATGGTGGACCAGCTGTCGTCCTTTGCCGAGCAGGTGACCCGGGTGGCCCGTGAGGTGGGCACCGAGGGGCAGTTGGGCGGTCAGGCGCGGGTGCCGGGTGTCACGGGCATCTGGAAGGACCTCAGCGACAACGTGAACCTGATGGCCAACAACCTGACCATGCAGGTGCGCAACATCTCCCAGGTGGCCGCGGCCGTCGCCAACGGCGACCTGACCCGGCAGGTGACCATCGAGGCCCGCGGTGAGGTCGCCCAGCTCGCCGACACCTTCAACACGATGGTGCGGACGCTGAGTTCGTTCGCCGACCAGGTCACCAAGGTGGCCCGTGAGGTGGGCACGGACGGCATCCTGGGCGGTCAGGCGCGGGTGCCCGGTGTGGCCGGTACCTGGAAGGACCTCACCGAGTCCGTGAACCAGATGGCGTCCAACCTGACCGGTCAGGTGCGGAACATCGCCATGGTCACCACGGCCATCGCCAAGGGTGACCTGACGAAGAAGATCGACATCGACGCGCGCGGTGAGATCCTCGAACTGAAGACCACGATCAACACGATGGTCGACCAGCTGTCCTCCTTCGCCGAGGAGGTCACCCGCGTCGCCCGCGAGGTGGGTACCGAAGGACAGCTCGGCGGTCAGGCACGCGTGCGTGACGTCGACGGCACCTGGCGCGACCTCACCGAGTCCGTGAACGAAATGGCAGGAAACCTTACCCGCCAGGTGCGGGCCATCGCGCGCGTGGCGACCGCGGTGACCAGGGGCGACCTGAACCTGAAGATCGACGTGGACGCGTCCGGGGAGATCCAGGAACTCCAGGACTACATCAACAAGATGATCGCCAACCTGCGCGACACCACGATCGCCAACAAGGAGCAGGACTGGCTCAAGGGCAACCTGGCCCGTATCTCGGCGCTCATGCAGGGCCGCCGGGACCTGGAGGACGTGGCCTCGCTGATCATGAGCGAGCTGACGCCGGTGGTGACAGCCCAGCACGGCGCGTTCTTCGTCGCGATGCCGCTCCTGGACGGCAAGGACATGAGCGCCGAGGCGGAGGACCAGTACGAGCTGCGGATGCTGGGCTCGTACGGCTACTCCATGGGCTCCATGCCGACGTCGTTCCGGCCGGGTGAGGCGCTCATCGGGACGGCCGCTGAGGAGAAGCGCACGATCCTGGTGGAGAACGCGCCCAGCGGCTACCTGAAGATCTCCTCCGGTCTCGGAGAGGCGCCGCCCGCGCAAGTGATCGTTCTCCCGGTGCTGTTCGAGGGGAAGGTGCTCGGCGTCATCGAGCTGGCCTCCTTCACTCCCTTCACGCAGATCCAGAAGGACTTCCTCAACCAGATCGCGGAGATGATCGCGACCAGTGTCAACACCATCTCCGTCAACACCAAGACCGAGGTGCTGCTACGGCAGTCCCAGGAGCTGACCGAGCAACTGCGCGAGCGGTCGGCCGAGTTGGAGAACCGGCAGAAGGCCCTCCAGGCGTCCAACGCCGAACTGGAGGAGAAGGCCGAGCTGCTGGCCCAGCAGAACCGCGACATCGAGGTGAAGAACACCGAGATCGAGGAGGCGCGGCAGGTCCTGGAGGAGCGCGCCGAGCAGCTCGCCGTATCGATGCGCTACAAGAGCGAGTTCCTGGCCAACATGTCGCACGAGCTGCGCACGCCGCTCAACTCGCTGCTGATCCTCGCCAAGCTGCTCGCCGACAACGCGGACACCAACCTCACCCCGAAGCAGGTCGAGTTCGCGGAGACCATCCATGGGGCGGGCTCCGACCTGCTTCAGCTGATCAACGACATCCTCGACCTGTCGAAGGTCGAGGCGGGCAAGATGGACGTCTCCCCGACGCGTATCGCGCTCGTGCAGCTCGTGGACTACGTGGAGGCCACCTTCCGGCCGCTGACCGCGGAGAAGGGCCTGGACCTGTCCGTACGGGTCTCGCCGGAGCTGCCCGCCACGCTGCACACCGACGAGCAGCGGCTGCTCCAGGTGCTGCGCAACCTGCTGTCCAACGCGGTGAAGTTCACCGACTCGGGCGCCGTCGAGCTGGTCATCCGGCCCGCCGGGCGGGACGTGCCGGTGGCGATCCGGGAGCAGCTGCTGGAGGCCGGTTCGCTGCGCGACCCGGGCGCCGACCTGATCGCGTTCTCGGTGACCGACACGGGCATCGGCATCGCGGCCAGCAAGATGCGGGTCATCTTCGAGGCGTTCAAGCAGGCCGACGGCACGACCAGCCGCAAGTACGGCGGCACGGGCCTCGGACTGTCCATCTCGCGGGAGATCGCGCAGCTGCTCGGCGGCGAGATCTACGCCCAGAGCGAGCCGGGCCGCGGCTCGACGTTCACGCTGTACCTGCCGCTGCACCCGAGCGAACTGCCGCCGCAGGGCTACCAGCAGTCCCTGCCCGCCCTGCAGCCCGGCGACCTGGTGGCGTCCGCCGCGGAGAACGGGCTGTCGGACGTGGAGATCGAGACACCGGCCGAGGTGAGGTCGTACCAGGAGACGCAGAACGGCGCCGCCGCGCTCTTCCGTCGCCGGCGCCGGATCGTGCCCGCCCTCGAACAGCGGATCGGGCAGCCGGACCAGTGGTCGGCGGTCGAGCGGGAGGCCGCGCCGCAGCCGCGCCGGGGCATCCGGTTCGGCGGGGAGAAGGTCCTCATCGTCGACGACGACATCCGCAACGTCTTCGCGCTCACCAGCGTCCTCGAACAGCACGGGCTGTCCGTGCTGTACGCGGAGAACGGCCGTGAGGGCATCGAGGTCCTGGAGCAGCACGACGACGTGGCCGTCGTCCTGATGGACATCATGATGCCGGAGATGGACGGCTACGCCACGACGACGGCGATCCGCCGGATGCCGCAGTTCGCCGGGCTGCCGATCATCGCGCTGACCGCCAAGGCGATGAAGGGCGACCGGGAGAAGGCGATCGAGTCGGGCGCCTCCGACTACGTGACCAAGCCGGTCGATCCCGACCATCTGCTCTCGGTGATGGAGCAGTGGATGCGAGGGGAGTGATGGGAATCAGCGGAGTTCACGCGGAGTTGCTGACTCAGGGTGTCCGACGCCGTGTAGAAGTACGGGATTCGGGGAACCTTCTGGTCTCCCGCTACGTTTCTGCTACGTGCACAGTGACATCGCGGTGACAGGGTGTGGCGACAGACAGGGTGCGGCTACGATGACCGGCACAAGGACGGGCGGCGAAAGGGAGTCGTCCCCAGGGGCGGCGCCCGGTGCACATCCGGGGCGAGGAGGGCGGGCCATGGTGCAGAAGGCCAAGATCCTCCTGGTCGATGACCGGCCGGAGAATCTGCTCGCGCTGGAGGCGATCCTCTCCGCGCTCGATCAGACACTGGTGCGGGCATCGTCCGGGGAGGAAGCGCTCAAGGCGCTGCTCACGGACGACTTCGCGGTGATTCTGCTGGACGTGCAGATGCCGGGCATGGACGGGTTCGAGACGGCGGCGCACATCAAGCGGCGCGAGCGGACCCGGGACATCCCGATCATCTTCCTGACCGCGATCAACCACGGTCCGCACCACACCTTCCGCGGCTACGCGGCGGGCGCGGTGGACTACATCTCCAAGCCGTTCGACCCGTGGGTGCTGCGGGCGAAGGTCTCGGTGTTCGTCGAGCTGTACATGAAGAACTGCCAGCTGCGCGAGCAGGCGGCGCTGCTGCGGCTCCAGTTGGAGGGCGGCACCGGCGGCAAGGCCGCGGTCGGCGAGGCGGTCAAGGAGCCGGCGGGGCTGCTCGCCGAGCTGTCGGCGCGGCTGGCGGCCGTAGAAGAGCAGGCGGAGGCGCTGTCCAAGCAGTTGGACGACGAGTCCGCGGACGCGGCCGCGGTGGCCACGGCCGCCCATCTCGAACGCAAACTCACGGGCCTGCGGCGCGCGCTGGACGCACTGGAGCCGGGGACGGGGAGTTCCCCTTCGGTCCCCTCGCAGAACTGACGTGAGTCCGCGTCAGTTCACGGCCCCTTCCCCCGAACGTCAGCTCGGCGCCTCTCCCGTGGCGACACGAACGGGTGAAGCAACGGGCACACGTGTCCGCGGTCGTCTCCACCGGTAATCTCACACCTATGGCCTCACGTCCCTCCGCAGCCAAGAAGCAGCCCGCGAAGAAGGCTGCCGCTCCCGCGAAGGGCCCGGCGAAGAAGGCCGTCGCGAAGAAGGCGCCCGCCAAGAAGGCCGCGGCGAAGAAAGCCGCGCCGCCCAAGCCGGCGCCCAGCCCCACCGGGGGCGTCGTCCGCCTTGTGCGCGCCGTCTGGCTCGGCGTCGCCCATGCCGTCGGCGCGGTGTTCCGCGGCATAGGGCAGGGTGCGAAGAACCTCGACCCGGCCCACCGCAAGGACGGCGTCGCCCTGCTGCTGCTCGGCCTCGGTCTGATCGTCGCCGCCGGCACCTGGTCGAACCTGCGCGGTCCCGTAGGCGACCTCGTCGAGATCATCGTGACCGGCGCCTTCGGCCGGCTCGACCTGCTGGTGCCGATACTGCTCGCGGTCATCGCCGTGCGGTTCATCCGGCACCCGGAGAAGCCCGAGGCGAACGGGCGGATCGTGATCGGACTGTCGGCGCTCGTCATCGGCGTGCTCGGCCAGGTCCACATCGCCTGCGGCTCGCCCGCGCGCAGCGACGGCATGCAGGCCATAAGGGACGCCGGCGGTCTCATCGGCTGGGGAGCGGCGACCCCGCTGACGTACACCATGGGCGACGTCCTCGCCGTACCGCTGCTCGTCCTGCTGACGGTCTTCGGGCTGCTCGTCGTCACCGCCACCCCGGTCAACGCCATCCCGCGACGGCTGCGGGAACTGGGCGTGCGGCTCGGCGTGGTCGACGCGCCGGTGGAGGAGGGGCTCGGCGAGGACGACGAGCGCTACGACGACCAGTGGCGCGAGGCGCTGCCCGCGCGCGGGCGCAAGCGCGGTGCCGCGCCCGAGCCGTACGACCCCGACAGCGCCGAGCAGGAGGCCCTCTCCCGGCGCAGCGGGCGCCCCCGGCGCTCCGCGGTGCCGCAGCCCGCGATGGACCGGCAGATGGACGCCGTGGACATCGCCGCGGCCGCCGCCGCGGACCTGGACGGCGCCGTCCTGCACGGCATGCCGCCCTCGCCGCTCGTCGCCGACCTCACGCAGGGCGTGAGCGTGGGGGACCGGGTGGAGACCACTCCGACGCCCACGCCCGTCCCGGCCGCGCGGCCCAAGCAGGAGAAGCTCAAGGTGGAGGTCGCCGACCTCACCAAGCCCGCGCCGGAGGCACCGGGCGACCTGCCCGCGCGCGCGGAGCAGCTCCAGCTGTCCGGGGACATCACCTACTCGCTGCCCTCGCTCGACCTCCTCACGCGCGGCGGGCCGGGCAAGGCGCGCAGTGCCGCCAACGACGCCGTGGTCGCCTCGCTGACGAACGTCTTCTCCGAGTTCAAGGTCGACGCAGCCGTCACCGGCTTCACGCGCGGGCCGACGGTCACGCGCTACGAGGTCGAGCTGGGCCCCGCCGTGAAGGTCGAGCGGATCACCGCGCTGACCAAGAACATCGCGTACGCCGTCGCCAGCCCGGACGTGCGGATCATCAGCCCGATCCCAGGCAAGTCCGCGGTCGGCATCGAGATCCCGAACACCGACCGGGAGATGGTCAACCTCGGTGACGTGCTGCGTCTCGCCGCGGCCGCCGAGGACGACCACCCGATGCTGGTGGCGCTCGGCAAGGACGTCGAGGGCGGCTATGTCATGGCCAACCTCGCGAAGATGCCGCACATCCTGGTCGCCGGAGCCACCGGTTCCGGTAAGTCGTCGTGCATTAACTGCTTGATCACTTCCATCATGGTGCGTGCGACCCCCGAGGACGTGCGCATGGTCCTAGTCGACCCCAAGCGCGTGGAGCTGACCGCCTACGAGGGCATCCCGCACCTGATCACGCCGATCATCACCAACCCGAAGCGGGCCGCCGAGGCGCTCCAATGGGTCGTACGCGAGATGGACCTCCGCTACGACGACCTGGCGGCCTACGGCTTCCGGCACATCGACGACTTCAACGAGGCCATCAGGAACGGCAAGGTCAAGCCGCCGCCCGGCAGTGAGCGCGAGCTGCAGCCGTACCCCTATCTGCTGGTCATCGTCGACGAGCTCGCCGACCTGATGATGGTCGCGCCCCGGGACGTCGAGGATGCGATCGTGCGCATCACGCAGCTCGCGCGCGCGGCCGGCATCCACCTGGTGCTCGCCACGCAGCGGCCGTCGGTGGACGTCGTCACCGGTCTGATCAAGGCGAACGTTCCGTCCCGACTCGCCTTCGCCACCTCCTCGCTCGCCGACTCGCGGGTCATCCTCGACCAGCCGGGCGCCGAGAAGCTGATCGGCAAGGGCGACGGGCTCTATCTGCCGATGGGGCAGAACAAGCCCACCCGTATGCAGGGCGCCTTCGTGACCGAGGACGAGGTCGCCACCGTCGTCCAGCACTGCAAGGACCAGATGGCGCCGGTCTTCCGGGACGACGTCGTCGTGGGGACGAAGCAGAAGAAGGAGATCGACGAGGAGATCGGCGACGACCTCGACCTGCTGTGCCAGGCCGCCGAGCTGGTCGTCTCCACGCAGTTCGGGTCGACCTCGATGCTTCAGCGCAAGCTGCGGGTCGGGTTCGCGAAGGCCGGTCGCCTCATGGACCTGATGGAGTCCCGGGGCATCGTCGGACCGAGCGAGGGGTCCAAGGCTCGTGACGTTCTTGTGAAGGGTGACGAGCTGGACGGCGTGCTCGCGGTGATCCGCGGGGAGGCTTAGGGGGAGCCCGAACGAGGTGGGGACGCCGGTGTTCGATCGTGACTCACCCGTAAGGGATCATTGAGCAACCGTTTCCCTTCGGCGTACGTCAAGTTGAGGGAAGCGAAAGTGTGCTGCCCCACCATCGGCGTGTCCGGCCATACCGATGGCGTACAAAGTCCCACCGCCCGGTTGCCCCACCCTTTCGCACCCCCCCTAGACTGAACCTCCAGCACAGGTGGCTTAAACGCTCGAAAGGCGCCCCCGTGTCCATCGGCAACTCCCCTGAAGACGAGCGTCCGTTCGAAGCCGACCCTGAGGAAGCCCGAACGTCCATCGGTCGTGCCCTCCAGCAGGCGCGTATCGCGGCCGGGCTCACCGTCGACGACGTCAGCAACGCCACCCGGGTCCGCATCGCCATCGTCCACGCCATCGAGGCGGACGACTTCGCCCCCTGTGGCGGTGATGTGTACGCCCGAGGCCACATCAGGACCCTGGCCAAGGCCGTCCGTCTGGACCCCGCTCCGCTCCTGGAGCAGTTCGCCGCCGCGCACGGCGGCGGGCGGCCCGCCCCGACCCCGGCGGCTCCGCTCTTCGAGGCGGAACGCATCCGCCCCGAGCGGCGCGGACCCAACTGGACCGCGGCCATGGTCGCCGCGATCGTCGCCGTGATCGGCTTCGTCGGCTTCACCGCCTTCAAGGGCGGCGACGACGGCACGGCCCAGGTCGCCGACGGCACCACGCCCGCCACCAGCAAGGCGGCCTCGCCCACGCCGAAGTCCGACAAGACCCCCAAGGACACGACGCCCGCGCCGTCCGACAGCGCCATCGCGGCCGCGCCGCAGGACAAGGTGACCGTGCAGGTCAGCGCGGCCGACGGCAAGAGCTGGATCTCCGCCAAGGACCACAACGGCCGGCTGCTGTTCGACGGCCTGCTCCAGCAGGGCGACAGCAAGACCTTCCAGGACAGCGAGAAGATCAACCTCGTCCTCGGCGACGCCGGGGCCATCCAGCTGTACGTCAACGGCAAGAAGATCGAGGACGACTGGCAGGCCGGGGCCGTGGAGCGCCTGACCTACACCAAGGGCGACCCGCAGGTCGGCTAGGCACTTTGTTCGGTTCCATCGCGAAGGGGTTGGTCAAGATCGGCCAACCCCTTCGACGTGGGCTGTCAGTGGGACGAAGTAGTCTTGAGCCCATGCCTGAACGCCGTACCGTCGCACTCGTCACTCTTGGCTGCGCCCGTAACGAGGTGGACTCGGAGGAGCTCGCAGGCCGCTTGGAGGCGGACGGCTGGGAGCTCGTGGAAGACGCCGAGAACGCCGACGTCGCAGTCGTCAACACCTGTGGCTTCGTGGAAGCCGCCAAGAAGGACTCCGTCGACGCCCTCCTGGAGGCCAACGACCTCAAGGGGCACGGCAGAACCCAGGCCGTCGTGGCGGTGGGCTGCATGGCCGAGCGGTACGGCAAGGACCTCGCCGAGGCCCTCCCCGAGGCCGACGGCGTCCTCGGCTTCGACGACTACGCCGACATCTCCGACCGCCTCCAGACCATCCTCAACGGCGGCATCCACGCCGCGCACACCCCGCGCGACCGGCGCAAGCTGCTGCCGATCAGCCCGGCCGAGCGCCAGGAGTCGGCGGCCGAGGTGGCGCTGCCCGGGCACGGCCCCGTGGACCTTCCGGAGGGGCTCGCACCGTCCTCCGGCCCCCGCGCGCCCCTGCGCCGCCGTCTGGACGGCTCCCCGGTCGCCTCGGTGAAGCTCGCCTCCGGCTGCGACCGGCGCTGCTCGTTCTGCGCCATCCCGTCCTTCCGCGGCTCCTTCATCTCGCGGCGGCCCAGCGACGTGCTGAACGAGACGCGCTGGCTGGCCGAGCAGGGCGTCAAGGAGGTCATGCTGGTCTCCGAGAACAACACGTCCTACGGCAAGGACCTGGGCGACATCCGTCTGCTGGAGTCCCTGCTGCCCGAGCTCGCCGAGGTCGACGGCATCGAGCGGGTCCGGGTCAGCTACCTCCAGCCGGCCGAGATGCGGCCCGGTCTGATCGACGTGCTGACCTCCACGCCCAAGGTCGTGCCCTACTTCGACCTGTCCTTCCAGCACTCCGCCCCCGGTGTGCTGCGCGCGATGCGCCGCTTCGGCGACACCGACCGCTTCCTGGAGCTCCTCGACACCATCCGCGGCAAGGCCCCCGAGGCCGGCGTGCGCTCCAACTTCATCGTGGGCTTCCCCGGTGAGAGCGAGGGCGACCTCGCCGAGCTGGAGCGCTTCCTGAACGGCGCGCGCCTGGACGCCATCGGTGTCTTCGGGTACTCCGACGAGGAGGGCACCGAGGCGGCGACGTACGAGAACAAGCTGGACGAGGACGTCGTCGCCGAGCGGCTCGCCCACATCTCCCGGCTCGCCGAGGAACTCGTCTCGCAGCGCGCCGAGGAGCGCGTGGGTGAGACGGTCCACGTGCTGGTGGAGTCGGTCGATGAGGAGGAGGGTGTGTACGGCCGCGGTGCGCACCAGGCGCCGGAGACCGACGGCCAGGTGCTGCTCACGAGCGGCGAAGGCCTGAGCGTGGGTCGTATGGTCGAGGCGAAGGTGGTCGGTACGGAGGGTGTCGACCTGGTGGCCGAGCCGCTCCAGGGCACGCTCGCGTGTAGTGAGGAGGCGGCCAGATGACCGGAGTACCGGCGTCCGCCGCGGGTGGCCCCTCCGCCGCGAAGGGCGGGGCGGCGAGCGGGGTCTCGGGCGCGGTGCCCGAGGTCCCGGTCAACGCGGTCTCCGGTACGACGGCCGAGGCGCTGTCGGGCGCGGCGGCGGACGCGCTCTCCGGTACGACGGCGCCTGCGGCCTCCGGTGCGGCGGGCGACCCGGCCTCCGGTGTGGCAGCGGACGCGGCCTCCGGTGTGGCGGTGGACTCGGAGTCGGGGGCGCGGGCCCCGCGCGGTGGGAAGATCGCGGCCGCCGCGGTCAACCAGGCGAGCGTCTGGAACATCGCCAACCTGCTGACCATGCTCCGGCTCGTCCTCGTGCCCGGCTTCGTCGCGCTGATGCTGGCCGACGGCGGGCACGACCCGGCGTGGCGCTCGCTCGCCTGGGCGGCCTTCTCGATCGCCATGATCACCGACCTGTTCGACGGGCACCTGGCGCGCACCTACAACCTCGTCACGGACTTCGGGAAGATCGCCGATCCCATCGCCGACAAGGCGATCATGGGAGCGGCGCTGATCTGTCTCTCCGGGCTCGGCGACCTGCCCTGGTGGGTGACCATCGTCATCCTCGGCCGGGAACTCGGGATCACCCTGCTGCGTTTCCTCGTCATCCGGTACGGCGTGATCCCGGCGAGCCGCGGCGGCAAGCTCAAGACCCTCAGCCAGGGGATCGCCGTAGGGATGTACATCCTGGCGCTGACGGGATGGCTGGCGACCGCGAGGTTCTGGGTGATGGCTGTGGCGGTCCTGCTGACCGTCGCGACCGGGCTGGACTATGTGAGACAGGCCATTGTGCTGCGCAGGCAGGGAATCGCCGAGCGCAAGGCGGCGTTGGAGGAGACGGAAGCGTGAGTTCCCCGGCCGCCCACGTGGTGCGACTACTGACGGTGAACGGCGGTACGCTCGCCGTCGCCGAGTCGCTCACCGGCGGACTGGTTGCGGCGGAAATCACATCGGTCCCCGGGGCGTCCAAGGTCTTCCGGGGTTCGGTGACCGCCTACGCCACCGAGCTGAAGCATCAGCTGCTGGGGGTCGACGCCACCCTGCTGGCCCAGCGTGGTGCCGTGGATCCGCAGGTCGCGGCCCAGATGGCGGCCGGAGTGCGCAAGGCGCTCGGTGCCGACTGGGGCATCGCGACGACCGGAGTGGCGGGCCCCGAGCCGCAGGACGGCAAACCCGTCGGGACGGTCTTCGTGGCCGTCGACGGACCCTTCGCGGGGTCTTCGGGAGCCGCCGGTGGCGGGAAAGTGACCGCACTGCGGTTGAACGGCGACCGTGCGGAAATTCGTATGGAGAGTGTACGGAGCGTACTCGCACTGCTCCTGGAAGAGCTTACGAGCGAACAGACCGGGAATGAGCGGGCACAGGATACGGAACGGAACGGGGGGTTTTGATGTTTGCAGCCCTGAGTGAACACGACATCGCTCCCCGCACGGCCGCGGCGCAAGGCGGTACGGTGGGGCGTGAAGGATGCGGCTACGCGGTCCGAGGAGGGAGCCACCGATGATTCTGCTCCGTCGCCTGCTGGGTGACGTGCTGCGTCGGCAGCGCCAACGCCAGGGCCGTACTCTGCGCGAAGTCTCCTCCTCCGCCCGAGTCTCACTCGGCTATCTCTCCGAGGTGGAGCGGGGGCAGAAGGAGGCTTCCTCCGAACTGCTCGCCGCGATCTGCGTCGCGCTGGACGTACGGATGTCCGAGCTCATGCGGGAAGTGAGCGACGAGCTCGCCCTCGCCGAACTGGCCCAGTCTGCTGCTGCCACCCCCAGCGAACCGGTACCGACACCGGTCCGCCCGATGCTTGGTTCCGTCTCGGTGGCCGGTGTGCCGCCGGAGCGGGTCACCATCAAGGCGCCCGCCGAGGCGGTGGACGTCGTCGCGGCGTGACCGTCACGCCGGTACGCGCCTGAACGACCGGCGCGTCGAGGAAGTGTGCGAGGCCCCGGACGGGTTTCTCCAGCTGGTCTGGAGAGGCGCCGGTCGGGGTTTTCGTGCATCTTGGAGCGACGGCCGGGCGAGTGACGGCCCGGGCTGGAGGTGGCTGCATGGCGGGGCCGACCGTGCGCCGAGGGGTGCTTCTCGGGTTCGGGGTGCTGTGGTGGTGGGCGGTCGCGCGACTGGTGTTGGCGCGGGACGCGGGGCTGCTGGAGGCCTCCGTCGCGGCCGGCGGCTGGGGGCTGAGCGTGCTGCCGGTGCACTGTGTGCCCAAGGCGCGGGCCGCGGGAGCGGTGGCGGCCGGGCGGTGGCGTCAGGCCTGGCAGGCGGGGTCGGCCGGGCCGAGGGGTGCGTCTACCACGGCATCGCCACCCCGCCGTTCGGACGCAGGATCTGACCCGTCATGAAGGACGAGGCGTCCGAGGCCAGATAGAGCACGGCCTGCGCGATGTCCTCCGGTTCCCCGACCCGGCCCAGGGGCGACAGCCGGGACATGAACGCCTCGGTGTGCGCCTGTGCCTCGCGGTCGTGTCGGTCGGTCATGGGGGTGCGGATCCAGCCCGGCGCGACCGCGTTGACCCGGATGCCGTGGGGGCCCATCTCGGTGGCGAGCGTCTTCGTGAGCTGGACGACGGCGGCCTTGGCGGCGCCGTAGCAGAGCAGGCCGGGGCCGCCGGTGTCCACGGCGCCCGAGGCCATGGTGACGATGCTGCCCTTCGTCCCGCGGTCGAGCATCAGCCGGGCCGCCTCCTGGCAGGCGTGCAGCACTCCCTTGAAGTTGACGTCCAGGACGCGGTCGAGGTCCTCGTCCTTGGTCTCCAGGACCGGGCTGCTGTGCATGATCCCGGCGACCGCGGCGAGGACGTCCAGGCGCTCGCAGTCGGCGACGGCGCGATGGAGCCGGTCGCGGTCGGTGACGTCCAGGGGGTGGGTGTGCGCGGTGCCGCCTGCGCCTTTGATCAGGGTCGCCGTCTCGTGCAGGCCCGTCTCGTCGCGGTCGGCGCAGTGCACGGTGGCGCCCGCCTCGGCGAGCAGGACGGCCGTGGCGCGGCCGATGCCGCTCGCGGCGCCGGTGACAAACGCGGTGCGTCCGGTGAGGTCGTACGCGCTGACGGCCATGGAGGGACGGTACGAGGGTTTCTGACGGGTCGTCAATTGGTCGTACGGCGTGACGTTCCCGGGGGTGTACGGCCGGGGGTTCCCTGAGGTGTGCGGCGGGACGGTGACCCTGTCGGGGCGGGGCCGGTCTGGCAGGTCGGGCACCAGTACGTGGGGCGTTCGCGGGAGCCGTCGCCCTGGTCGGCAGCGCGGACGGGGGTGCCGCAGCGCAGACAGGGGCGGGGAGCGCGGCCGTAGACGAAGAGGTCCTGTCCTCGGCGTCCTGTCGTGCTGCGGACCGGGCGGTCGCGGTTGGCCTCCAGGAGCTTCTTCGCGAGGGCGGGGAGGTGGGCGGCGCGGTCGGCGGGGAGGGCGCCCACGGGGAGCCAGGGGGTGGCGCCGATCAGGAAGCACAGCTCACTCTTGTAGATGTTGCCGATGCCGGCGAGGTTGCGCTGGTCCAGGAGGGCCTCGCCGAGGGGGCGGGCGGGGTCCTGGAGGAGGTTCTCGCGTGCCTTCTCCGGGTTCCAGTCGGGGCCCAGGAGGTCGGGGCCTAGGTGTCCGACTGCTTTTTGTTCGTCCGTCGTGCGGAGGAGTTCCAGGACGGGGAGGCGGTAGCCGACCGCCGTGTTCTCCTCGTTGCCGAGGATCGCGCGGATCTGGTGGGTGGGGCCGCCGGTCCAGCGCTGGTCGTTCGCGTAGATCCTCCAGGAGCCGTCCATACGGAGGTGGGAGTGGAGGGTCAGGCCGCCTTCGAAGCGGGCGAGCAGGTGTTTGCCTCGGGGGGTGACGTCCAGGACCGTGCGGCCGGTGAGGTCGGCGGTGGCGTACCGGGGCACTCTCAGGTCGGCGCGGGTGAGGGGTTTACCGGTGAGGGCGTTGTGCAGGCGTTTCGCGGATTGCCAGACCGTGTCTCCTTCGGGCATGGGTCCAGGGTGGCATGGGGACAGGTTGCGGGTGCGCGTCCGTTGTGGCTGGTCCCGCAGTTCCCCGCGCCCCTGGAGGTGGGTTGGTGTGGGCCGGTGCTATGCGCGGAGCCTCAAACCTCGTGGGGTGGCGATGAAGCCTGCGCTTTCCAGGAGGGTGCCGATGGGGGCTGTCAGGGCTGGGGTGCCGTTGATGCGTTCTACCGTCACTGTGCCCAGGGAGCCTGCCTTGGCGGCTGTGGCCAGGGCCTCGGCCGCTGTCTGGAGGCGGGGGGCGTCTGGGCTGTCGGACCAGGCCAACAGGGTTTTGCCGCCTCGTTCCATGTAGAGGGTCAGTTCGCCGTCCACCAGGACTACCAGGGAGCCTGCCTTGCGGCCCGGTTTGTGGCCGGCCTCGGTGGGTGGGTCGGGCCAGGGGAGGGCCGCGCCGTAGGCGTTCGCGGGGTCGGCGGCGGCGAGGACGACGGCTCGGGAGGCGTCGGCGGGGGGCGTGCGGCGGCCGCTCTGCCAGTGCTGGGGGATGGGCTGTCGGGGGTGGTCCTGGGGGGAGACGTACTCGTCGCGGGAGCCGGGGCGGGGTGTCGGGTGATCGAGGTCCGGGGTGGTCTCGGGAGTGTCGAAGGCCCGGGTCCAGTCCCACTCGTCGGTCGTCGAGGGCTCCTGCGTGAGGCTCGGGGCCGCGGGGAACCCCCAGTCCGCGGTCTCGTTGCCCGGCAGGGACTCGCCACGGTCGCGGGCGTTGGAGACCGCGCGGAGGCGGTCCACCGCGCCGTCCATGGCGAACTGGGCGGCGCCGAGGCCCTCCACGACGTAGCCGCGGCGGGCCTGGCCGCTCTCCTCGAAGACGGACAGGATGCGGTACGTCGCCGAGAAGCCGCCCTCGACCCCCTCCGCCGCGACGGCGCCCCGGGTGACGACACCGTGCCGGTCGAGGAGGGTGCGGGCCAGGGCGTGGGCGCGCACGGTCGGGTCGGCCTCGCGCTGCGGGAGCAGGGACCAGCGGCCGGCGACGGTGGGCGGGCCGGTGCGGGAGGCGGGGCGGGCGGCGGCCGTCAGGGAGCCGTAGCGGCCGCGCGGGACCGTGCGCTTGGCGCGGTGGGCCGTGGAACCCGCGGTACGGCCGGAGCCGAGCAGGGCGCGCAGGGGGGCGAGGGTGTCGTTGGTGAGCCGGCCGGACCAGGCCAGGTCCCATACGGCGTCGGCCAGTTGGGGGTCGGTGGCGTCGGGGTGGGTGGTGGCGCGGACCTGGTCGGCGATCTGGCGGAAGAACAGGCCGTAGCCGCCGGTGAGGGCGTCCAGGACCGACTGGTGGAGTGCCGTCAGCTCCAGGGGGTGCGGCGGGGGCAGGAGCAGCGGGGCCGCGTCGGCCAGGTACAGGGAGACCCAGCCGTCCTTGCCCGGCAGGGCGCCCGCGCCAGCCCACACGATCTCGCCGGCGGCCGTCAGCTCGTCCAGCTGGGCCGGGTTGTACTGCGCGAGCCGGGACGGCAGGACGAGCTTCTCCAGGGCGGAGGCGGGGACCGACGCGCCCTGCAACTGCTCGACGGCGCGCACCAGTCCGTCGACGCCCCGCAGGGAGTGGCCCTTGCCGATGTGCTGCCACTGGGGGAGGAACTGGGCGAGGGCCTGTGGCGGCACCGGTTCGAGTTCGTGGCGCAGGGCCGCCAGGGAACGGCGGCGCAGGCGTCGTAGGACCGCCGCGTCGCACCACTCCTGGCCGATGCCCGCCGGGTGGAACTCGCCCTGGACGACACGGCCGCTCGCGGCGAGGCGCTGGAGCGCGCCCTCGGTGACCGCGACGCCCAGGCCGAAGCGGGCCGCCGCGGTGGCCGAGGTGAACGGGCCGTGGGTGCGGGCGTGACGCGCGAGGAGGTCGCCGAGCGGGTCCTTGACCGGCTCCGTGAAGGCCTCCGGGACGCCGACCGGCAGGGCGGTGCCGAGGGCGTCGCGCAGGCGGCCCGCGTCCTCGATCGCCGCCCAGTGGTCGGCGCCGGCGATCCGGACCTTGATGGCGCGGCGGGCTCCGGCGAGGTCCCGCGCCCAGTGCGGTTCGGCGCCCCGCTCCGCCAACTCGGCGTCGGTGAGCGGGCCGAGGAGGCGCAGGAGGTCGGCGACGCCTTCGGCGTCCTTGACGCGGCGGTCCTCGGTGAGCCACTGGAGCTCACGCTCCAGCTCGGTGAGGACCGCCGCGTCGAGGAGTTCGCGCAGCTCCGCCTGGCCGAGCAGCTCGGCCAGCAGCCGGGAGTCGAGGGAGAGCGCGGCCGCGCGGCGCTCGGCCAGGGGCGAGTCGCCCTCGTAGAGGAACTGGGCGACGTAGCCGAAGAGGAGGGAGCGTGCGAAGGGGGAGGGCTCGGGGGTGGTGACCTCGACGAGGCGTACCTTGCGGGACTCCAGGTCGCCCATCAGCTCGACGAGGCCGGGGACGTCGAAGACGTCCTGGAGGCATTCGCGGACGGCCTCCAGGACGATCGGGAAGGAGCCGAACTCGCTGGCCACCTGGAGCAGTTGGGAGGCGCGCTGGCGCTGCTGCCAGAGCGGGGTGCGCTTGCCGGGGTTGCGCCGCGGCAGCAGGAGCGCGCGGGCGGCGCACTCGCGGAAGCGGGCGGCGAACAGGGCCGAGCCGCCGACCTGGTCGGTGACGATCTGGTCGACCTCGCCCTTGTCGAAGACGACGTCCGCGGCTCCCACGGGGGCCTGCTCGCTGTCGTACTCCGTGCCGAGCTTCGCCGGCTCCTGGTCCAGCAGGTCCAGGCTCATCAGGTCGGCGTCGGGCAGCCGTAGGACGAGGCCGTCGTCGGCGTGCATGACCTGGGCGTCCATGCCGTAGCGCTCGGAGAGCTTGGCGCCGAGGGCGAGTGCCCAGGGGGCGTGGACCTGGGCGCCGAAGGGGGAGTGGACGACGACCCGCCAGTCGCCCAGCTCGTCGCGGAAGCGCTCCACGACGATGGTGCGGTCGTCCGGGACATGGCCGCAGGCCTCGCGCTGCTCGTCCAGGTAGGAGAGGACGTTGTCGGCCGCCCAGGCGTCCAGGCCCGCGGCGAGGAGGCGGAGGCGGGCGTCGTCCTTGGGCAGCGAGCCGACCTCGCGGAGGAACGCGCCCACCGCGCGGCCCAGTTCCAGCGGGCGGCCCAGCTGGTCGCCCTTCCAGAACGGGAGGCGGCCGGGGACGCCGGGGGCCGGGGAGACCAGGACGCGGTCGCGGGTGATGTCCTCGATGCGCCAGGAGCTGGTGCCGAGCGTGAAGACGTCCCCCACGCGCGACTCGTAGACCATCTCCTCGTCCAGCTCGCCGACCCGTCCGCCGCCCTTCTTGGGGTCGGCGCCGGCGAGGAAGACGCCGAAGAGGCCGCGGTCGGGGATGGTGCCGCCGGAGGTGACCGCGAGGCGCTGGGCGCCGGGGCGGCCGGTGATCGTGCCGGCGACGCGGTCCCAGACCACGCGCGGGCGCAGCTCGGCGAAGGCGTCGGAGGGGTAGCGGCCGGCGAGCATGTCGAGGACCGCGGTGAACGCGGACTCGGGGAGGGCGGCGAAGGGGGCCGCCCTGCGGACCGTGGCCAGGAGGTCGTCGAACTGCCAGGTGTCCAGGGCCGTCATCGCGACGAGCTGCTGGGCCAGGACGTCCAGCGGGTTCGCTGGAACCCTCAGGGACTCGATGGAGCCGGTGCGCATGCGCTCGGTGACGACCGCGGCCTGGACCAGGTCGCCGCGGTACTTCGGGAAGACGACGCCGGTGGAGACCGCGCCGACCTGGTGACCCGCGCGGCCGACGCGTTGCAGGCCGGAGGCGACCGAAGGGGGTGATTCGACCTGGACCACCAGGTCCACCGCGCCCATGTCGATGCCGAGTTCGAGGCTGGAGGTGGCTACGACGGCGGGGAGGCGGCCCGCCTTGAGGTCCTCCTCCACGAGGGCTCGCTGCTCCTTGGAGACCGAGCCGTGGTGGGCCCTGGCGATGACCGGGGGTGCGCCCTGGGCCGCGCCCGAGCCGCCCATGAGTTCCGCCGGGGCGTGGTGTTCCTCCAGGGGATCGCCGGTCGCCCGTTCGTAGGCGATCTCGTTGAGGCGGTTGCAGAGGCGCTCCGCGAGGCGGCGGGAGTTGGCGAAGACGATCGTGGAGCGGTGGGACTGGACGAGGTCGGTGATCCGCTCCTCGACATGCGGCCAGATGGAGGGACGCTCGGCGCCTTCTGCGCCGTCCGCCACCGGGGAGCCGCCGAGTTCGCCGAGGTCCTCCACCGGGACCACCACCGAGAGGTCGAACTCCTTGCCGGACTTCGGCTGGACGATCTCGACCTTGCGCCGGGGGGAGAGGTAGCGGGCGATCTCGTCCACGGGGCGGACGGTCGCGGAGAGGCCGATGCGGCGGGCCGGCCTCGGGAGGAGCTCGTCCAGGCGCTCCAGGGTGAGGGCGAGGTGGGCGCCGCGCTTGGTACCGGCGACCGCGTGGACCTCGTCGAGGATGACCGTCTCGATGCCGGTCAGGGCGTCCCGGGTCGCCGACGTCAGCATCAGGAACAGGGACTCCGGGGTGGTGATCAGGATGTCCGGGGGGCGGGTGGCGAGGGCGCGGCGCTCTGCCGGTGGGGTGTCGCCGGAGCGGATGCCGACCTTGACCTCCGGTTCGGGGAGGCCGAGGCGGACGGATTCCTGGCGGATGCCGGTGAGGGGGCTGCGGAGGTTGCGCTCCACGTCCACGGCGAGGGCCTTGAGGGGGGAGACGTACAGGACCCGGCAGCGCTTCTTGGGGTCGGCGGGTGGGGGTGTGGAGGTCAGCTGGTCCAGGGCGGCGAGGAAGGCGGCGAGGGTCTTGCCGGAGCCGGTGGGGGCGACGACGAGGACGTCCGAGCCTTCGCCGATGGCCTGCCACGCGCCTGCCTGGGCGGTCGTGGGCGCGTCGAAGGCGCCCGTGAACCAGCCGCGGGTGGCGGGGGAGAAACCGCGCAGGGCGCGGTGTGCGTCGCTGACCATGGGTCCATCCTGCACCTCGGCACTGACAACGGGTCGCCTCCCGTGGCGCGACCGGCCACGACGGCCCCGCAGTCGCCCGGTGACCGGTCCCGGCAGCACACTGGGCGCATGGTCCACTCCAGCGAACGCGCCCGGCACTGGAGGTATGCCGAGTTGCCGGGGGTCGATCTGCTGCGCGCCCGGTATGTGCGCAAGACCTTCGTGCGGCACACGCATGAGCACTTCGTGATCGCGGCCATCGCCGACGGAGTGGAGGTCTTTCATCATCGGGGGGCCGATCAGTACGCGGGGGCCGGTGCGCTCGCGCTGGTCAATCCGGACACGGCGCACACCGGGCGGGCCGGGGTGCCCGAGGGGTGGCGGTACGGGGCCGTCTATCCGTCCGCCGAGGTTGTCGCCGAGATCGCCGCGGAGACCACCTCACTGCGGGGGACCCCCGGGTTCGTGCGGCCGGTGCTCGATGATCCCTATGCCGTGGGGCTGGTGCACGAGGTGTTGCGGGCCACGGAGGAGGGGAACGCGTTGGCCGCCGACACGCTGTTGCGGGTCGCCGTGACGCGGTTGCTGCGGTTGAACGGGGGCCTGCTGCCGCAGCGGGACGTGCGGACCGCGGGCGCGCGAGTCGCCGCACGCGCGCGTGCCGTGCTGGAGGAGCGGATGGTCGAGCCGCCGACCCTGGAGCGGCTGGCCGCCGATCTGGGGACCAGTCCGTTCGCGTTGCTGCGGGCCTTCCGGGACGCCTATGGGATGCCGCCGCACGCCTGGCTCACGGACGCGCGGGTGCGGCGGGCCCTGCGGCTGCTCGATACGGGGGCTTCTCCGGCCGCCGTGGCCGTCGAGGTGGGGTTCACGGACCAGCCGCATCTGAACCGGCACTTCACACGGATCGTGGGGGTGCCGCCGGGGGCCTATCAGCGGGAGCGCAAGAACGTACAAGACCTGGCGGGACGGCTTTGCCTACCGTCCGGGGCGTGAGAGAGCAGACAGTGCACGCGAGTACCGATGCCGACGGTGGAGGCAAGCCGGACGCCGCCGTCGTACGGGACGCCCTCGGAGTCGGGGTGGCCGTCGGACTGTCCGGGTTCGCCTTCGGGGTGACCTCGGCCGGGAGTGGGCTCACGGTCCTGCAGACCTGTGCGCTCAGCCTTCTGGTGTTCACCGGCGCGTCCCAGTTCGCGCTCGTGGGGGCGCTCGCGGCCGGGGGGAACCCGCTCACCGCGGCGGCCGGGGCGTTCTTCCTGGGCGTGCGGAACGCGTTCTACGCGCTGCGGTTGTCGCAGCTGCTCGCTCTTCCGCGCGTGCTGCGGCCCTTCGCGGCCCAGTGGGTGATCGACGAGACGTCCGCGGTCACGCTGGCGCAGCCGACGCGGCGCAGCGCGCGGATCGGGTTCGGGGTGACCGGGCTGAGCCTGTACCTCCTGTGGAACCTGACCACTCTGCTGGGCGCCCTCGGGGCCGACGCGATCGGGGACACGCGCGCGTGGGGGCTCGACGCGGCCGGGCCCGCCGTGTTTCTGGCGTTGCTCGCGCCGATGCTCAGGACCGGTACCGAGCGGGCTGTGGCCGGGCTCGCGGTGCTCCTCGGGCTCGGGCTGCTGCCCGTGCTGCCCGCGGGGGTGCCGGTGCTGGCGGCCGCGCTCGCGGCGCCGGTCGTCCTGTGGGCGCGGGGGCTGCGTACGAAGGAGGGGCGATGAACACCTGGATCGCCATCGGCGTCACCGCGCTCGGCTGTTACGCCGTCAAACTCGCCGGGCTGCTCGTGCCCGCGGGCGTTCTCGACCGGCCGCTCGTCAGGCGGCTGGCCGCCCTGCTGCCCGTGGCCCTGCTGGCCGCGCTCACGGCGCAGCAGACCTTCGCCGACGGGCCGACGCTGGTGCTGGACGCGCGGGCCGCGGGGCTTGCGGCGGCGGCCGTGGCGTTGCTCCTGCGTGCTCCCTTTCTGGTGGTCGTCGGTGCCGCGGTGGTCGTGACGGCGGGTGCGCGCGCCATGGGGGCGTGAAGGGGCGTACAAGGGCGTGAGGGGCGGACAATAGGGCTCAGCCGACTGTGCGGCCGTAGGACCTCAGGGTGCGCAGGGCCTCGATCGTCACCATGGGGCGTGCCTCCAGGGCGGTGGCAGGGGACCATTGGTGCCACCGCACGGGCCAGCCGCCGTCCTCCTGCTGCTCGGCCGCCAGGAAGTCCAGGGAGCGGCCCAGTTCGTCGTCCGTGAACCACGCGCGCGCGAGCGAGTCCGCGGTGCGCGCGAAGTCGTACGGGAAGTGGTGCTCGGCCGGGGCGTAGCCGGGGGAGACGGGGAACTGCTCGGGGTGCGCCGGGTCCAGGACCGCGAAGCGGCGCTCGCGCACCAGGCGGCCCAGACGGTCGGCGGCCGCCTCCGCGCGCGGGCGGTCCGGAGCGGAGTCCAGGAAGGCGACGGCCGCCTGGATCTCGTACGGATGGGAGTCCTCCAGGGACTCCACCGCCTGCCAGCAGAAGTCAGTGGCCCGGAACAGCCAGGCGTGCCACACCTCGTTGCCGTGCAGCAGCCCCACCACCGGGCCGGTGGCCAGAAGCTCGCTCGGCGGGTTGTCCAGGACCGGCAGGAACGGCGCCGTCGGATAGCCGCGCTGGGCGGGAGTGACCGCCGGCAGCGCGCCGTCCGGTGTGGAGGCGGAGGTGAGGTACCGGCACACGCGCTCCACGCGCTGCCCGCCACAGCGTCCGACGGCGTCCAGGACCCGCAGCGCGTGCGCGGTGTGCAGCGGCTGGCTGACCGGGCCGCGCAGATCGGGCTCCAGGGCGTGGCCGTAGCCGCCGTCCGCGTTGCGGTAGGCGTCCAGGGCCGTCTCCACCGGGTCGGGGTCGCCGTTCAGGAAGTGGTACGCGAACAGACGCTGTTCCAGCACGCGCGCGGTGAGCCAGACGAAGTGCTCGGCGCGGAAGAGCGGGGAGTGCGCCGGGGGCGTCTGGGGGAGTGGGGAAGCTCCTGTTTCGGGCATGCGTCAGACCGTAGGACGGAAAGCGGTCTCGGCAAGCGGTCCCGGGCGAGGCCCACCCTCAGGGGCGGGATACTGGGGTCATGCGGTTGACGGTCTTCTGGCAGCGGATGGCGGAACACTTCGGTCCGGGGTACGCCGACACCTTCGCGCGCGATCACGTGATGACGGAGCTGGGCGGGCGCACCGTGCACGAGGCGCTGGACGCGGGCTGGGACGCCAAGGACGTGTGGCGGGTTGTCTGCTCTGTCATGAACGTCCCCGGCGAGAGGCACTGATCGGTCACAAGATCGCAGCACGGCGGTCGATTGTCAGTCGCGTGGGCGAGACTTGCACCGTGGCACCCACTGACGAGTCCGGGCAGGCAGCCCAGCACCCCTCCCCGTTCGGTACGACACCGCCCGCCGGGCCCCCGGCCGACGGTGCGGGCCAGAACGCCCGCATGCCGCGCTGGCTGCCGCGCGCCATGGTGCTCGCGCTCGCCCTCATCGCCGTGTTCCAGCTCGGCAGTTGGGCCTTCCACCAGCTCATCGGGCTGCTGATCAACATCCTCATCGCGTTCTTCCTGGCCCTCGCCATCGAACCCGCGGTGAGCAAGATGGCCGCGCGGGGCATGCGCAGGGGGCTCGCCACCTTCCTGGTCTTCTTCGCGGTGCTGATCGCCGCCGCGGGCTTCGTCACGCTGCTCGGGTCGATGCTGGCGGGCCAGATCATCAAGATCGTGGAGGATTTCCCGCAGTACCTCGACTCCGTCATCGCCTGGGTCAACGGACACTTCCACACCGATCTGAAGCGGGTGGACGTCCAGGAGGGGCTGCTCCGCTCCGACTGGCTGCGCAACTACGTGCAGAACAGCGCCACCGGCGTCCTGGACGTCTCCGCGCAGGTCCTCGGCGGGCTCTTCCAGCTGCTGACCATCGCGCTGTTCTCGTTCTACTTCGCGGCCGACGGCCCCCGGCTGCGCCGCGCGCTCTGCTCGGTCCTGCCGCCCGCCCGGCAGGCCGAGGTGCTGCGCGCGTGGGAGATCGCCGTCGACAAGACCGGTGGCTACATCTACTCGCGCGGCCTGATGGCGCTGGTCTCCGGCGTCGCGCACTACGTCCTGCTCCAGGCCCTGGAGGTGCCGTACGCGCCCGTGCTCGCCGTGTGGGTGGGCCTGGTCTCGCAGTTCATCCCGACCATTGGTACCTATCTCGCGGGCGCCCTGCCCATGCTGATCGCCTTCACCGTCGATCCCTGGTACGCGCTGTGGGTGCTGGTCTTCGTCGTGATCTACCAGCAGTTCGAGAACTACATGCTGCAGCCCAAGCTGACCGCCAAGACCGTCGACATCCATCCCGCGGTCGCCTTCGGCTCGGTCATCGCGGGCACGGCCCTGCTGGGCGCGGTCGGCGCGCTGATCGCCATCCCGGCGGTCGCCACGCTCCAGGCGTTCCTGGGGGCGTACGTGAAGCGGTACGACGTCACGGACGATCCCCGTGTCCATGGGCACCGGGAGCGGGGGCAGGGGCCTTCGCTGGTCGCACGCGTGCGTGCGCTGTGGGAGCGGAGACCGGGGTCGGGGGGTACCGACGATCGGGGTTCCGGGAGCTCCGGGCCCTCTGGGGGCAAGGCTTCCGGTCAGTAGGTGAGTGTGGCCCACACGGCGGTTGCGAGTACGGCGGTCGCGTAAAGCCCGGTCGCCGTCCACAGGATCCGCCGTCGTACCGGCTCGCTCCAGGGTGTGCGGGACAGCAGCCAGGCCAGTGCGGGCAGGACCAGGACGGCGTGCAGGCTCACCCCGTGCAGCGGCTTGAGCGGGGCGGTCGAGTGGTAGGCCGCCTCCTGGTGGCCGGTACGGGTGAGCACCACACCGCGCGCGATCATCGCGGCGCCCGAAGCGAGCGCGACGAGCAGGATCGCGAACCCCGAGCGCACCGCGAGGGCCATTCCCGCGGGGCCCGTGGGCCGGTGTCGGAACGACGCGACGGCGAACAGGGTCAGCACCGCCACGAGGACACCGCCGCCCACCGCGAGCGTCATGGACACCGCCGTGTCGAAGGGCGTCTCCATGTCGAGGTGCGAGGGCACCCCGCGCCACGCCTGGAGCGTGATGCCGGCGACCTCCACGACACAGTCGGCGGCGAGGACGGCGAGCAGCGCGGTGCGCGGACGTGGGGCGAGGCGCAGATACGACGTGACCCAGGTGATCGCGACGAGCGTCAGCCCGAAGGAGAGTCCGAACGTCACCGGCTTGCGCCAGGAGACGGGACCCTCCCAGGGCCCGCCGTCGACGGCGAACACCCCCAGGTGGACGAGACCGGAGAGGAACAGGAGGACGCCGGTCGCGTGGCAGAGGCGTTCGGCGGTGGACAGATGGGATGGGAGGGCGTACGGGGGCGATGAGGGGCTCTGGATCTCGTGCACGGAGGGCGGGGGCGGGGTCATCAGAGACGGGCTGTCCGGTTGCGGAAGGTGGCCATGGCCCCGGCGGCCGTCAGTACGACGAGGGCTGCCAGTTGGGTGAGGGTCGTGGCGACGAGGCCGGCGTTCCCCGACGAGAGGTGGTCGGCGGTGTTCGGGGTCAGGATCGCGCCGACGCCGATGAACAGGCCGACGGCGAGGGCGAGTCCGGTCGTCCAGCGGTTCGTGCGCCACAGCAGCAGGCCCGCCGCCACGAGCGGGATGACGAGGCCGGGCGGCACGGTCGGATAGTCCGCACCGGCGGCGATCTGCCCGCCGATGGACGCGGCCAGCAGGAGCAGCGCGGCCAGGGTCGCGGTGACGGCGGCCGGGCGTGCCGTCGCCGTCCGCCGGGACGCGGGGCCGGGGGCCACAGGGGGCTCAGGGCTGTCAGGGGTCTCTTGGAAGGTGCTCGGCTCGGTGTCCATGGGTCCAGAGTCGCGAGGACGACCCGTCCGGTCGTCGTCTTGGTGAAGACACCTGGAATACGTCGGGGGAAGTAGCCCCGGTGCCGCGTGGTGCGCTTGACACGAAAATCGAACATCCATTCTTATGGAGGCTCCGGCGGCAGTGAACGCGGGTGTTTCGACGGGATTTGGGTCGAGAGATCCCCGGGTTATCCACAGGCTGGACGGGCGTCGGGGCGCATTGTCAGTGGCAGGCGTTAGCGTCTTTGACGTGAAGCGATCGACTCAAGCAAATCGGGTGGAACCCATGGCAGGAACCGACCGCGAGAAGGCCCTGGATGCCGCACTCGCACAGATTGAACGGCAATTCGGCAAGGGCGCGGTCATGCGCATGGGCGAGCGGTCGAAGGAGCCCATCGAGGTCATCCCGACCGGGTCGACCGCGCTCGACGTCGCCCTCGGTGTCGGCGGCCTCCCGCGCGGCCGTGTCGTCGAGGTCTACGGCCCGGAGTCCTCCGGCAAGACGACCCTGACCCTGCACGCGGTGGCCAACGCCCAGAAGGCCGGCGGACAGGTCGCCTTCGTGGACGCGGAGCACGCCCTCGACCCCGAGTACGCCAAGAAGCTCGGCGTCGACATCGACAACCTCATCCTGTCCCAGCCGGACAACGGCGAGCAGGCCCTGGAGATCGTGGACATGCTGGTCCGCTCCGGCGCCCTCGACCTCATCGTCATCGACTCCGTCGCCGCGCTCGTGCCGCGCGCGGAGATCGAGGGCGAGATGGGCGACAGCCACGTCGGTCTGCAGGCCCGCCTCATGAGCCAGGCGCTGCGGAAGATCACGAGCGCGCTCAACCAGTCCAAGACCACCGCCATTTTCATCAACCAGCTCCGCGAGAAGATCGGCGTGATGTTCGGCTCCCCCGAGACCACGACCGGTGGCCGGGCGCTGAAGTTCTACGCCTCGGTGCGTCTGGACATCCGTCGCATCGAGACCCTGAAGGACGGCACGGACGCGGTCGGCAACCGCACCCGCGTCAAGGTCGTCAAGAACAAGGTCGCGCCGCCCTTCAAGCAGGCCGAGTTCGACATCCTCTACGGCCAGGGCATCAGCCGCGAGGGCGGCCTGATCGACATGGGCGTGGAGAACGGCTTCGTCCGCAAGGCCGGCGCCTGGTACACGTACGAGGGCGACCAGCTCGGCCAGGGCAAGGAGAACGCGCGCAACTTCCTGAAGGACAACCCCGACCTGGCCAACGAGATCGAGAAGAAGATCAAGGAGAAGCTGGGCGTGGGTGTGCGGCCCGAGGAGCCGACCGCCGAGCCGGGGGCGGACGCCGCGGGTCCCGCCGTAGCGGCGGACGACGCCGCGAAGGTGCCGGCTCCGGCGGCCGCGAAGGCGACGAAGGCCAAGGCCCCGGCCGCCAAGAGCTGATCCCCTGTGACACGGCGGACCGACTGGGCCGAGTACGAGGACGCTCCGCGAGGGCGGGGCGGCAAGGGCGACGGGGGTTCTGCCGGGCCGGGCGGCGACGAGTACGGGGACGGTACGGGGCACGGGGCGGACGGGGGACACGGCCGCTCGGTGTCGTACGGCTCGGGCCGGTCCTCCGGCGACGGGTCCTTCGGTGACGGCTCGTCGGGGGGCGGGCTGTCCGGGGGCGGTGCGGACGCGGGCTTCGGCCGTGCGCTGAGGTACGGCGACGGTCGGCCCTACGTCATCGGTCGCCCCGACGGTCACGCATCGCACGGCGGTGAGTCGAGCGGTGAGGGATCGTCTCGGGGCGGCGACGGGGCGGGCGGTGACGGCCCGTCATACGGCGGGGGTGAGGCGTACGGTGACGGTCCTTCGTACGGCGGTGCCGAGGCGTCCGGTGACGGTTCTTTGCGCGGTGGTGCCGGGGCGGCGCGTGGTTTCGGGGCGGCCGGGCGTGGCTCGCGCCGCGGTGATGGCGGTGCCCCTGGCACGGGCGGTCCCCGGGGGCGTCGGCAGCGTCGCCGTGGCTTCGGGGAGTCGCCCGGTGAGGACGGAGAGGCCCCTGCCTCGTCGAGGGCCGAGAAGGGGGAGGCTCCGGCGGACCCGGTCGAGCGGGCGCGGGCGATCTGTCTGCGCCTGCTGACCGGGACCCCGCGGACGCGGAAGCAGCTCGCGGACGCCCTGCGCAAGCGGGAGATCCCGGACGACGCCGCGGAGGAGGTGCTGTCGCGGTTCGAGGAGGTCGGGCTGATCAACGACAGCGCGTTCGCGGAGGCTTGGGTGGAGTCCCGGCACCACGGGCGGGGGCTGGCCCGGCGGGCGCTTGCGCGCGAGCTGCGGACCAAGGGGGTGGACTCCACGCTCATCGACGCGGCCGTCTCGCAGCTCGACTCCGAGCAGGAGGAGGTGACCGCGCGCGAACTCGTCGACCGCAAACTCCGGTCCACCCGCGGCCTCGACCGCGACAAGCGCCTGCGCCGCCTCGCCGGGATGCTCGCCCGCAAGGGCTACCCCGAGGGGATGGCCCTGCGGGTGGTCCGGCGGGCGTTGGAGGAGGAGGGCGAGGATACGGAGTTCTTGGACGACGGGGGGGACTGAGCGGGGCGGCGGCGAGGACGGGGCGGGGAGGGGAGGGGGAGGGCCGGGTGGTACCGGCGCGGGGGAGGTGGGCGGGGCGGTGGCGGTAGCGGCACGGGAGGTTACTTTGCCCAGCCGCTCAGCCGCTCAGCCGCTCAGCCGCTCAGCCGCTCAGCCGCTCAGCCGCTCAGCCGCTCAGCCGCTCAGCCGCTCAGCCGCTCAGCCGCCGGGGTACGGGCGTCGGGCCGCGTTCCGGAAGCCTGGATGGGGGGCAAACCACGGCGCGGGTACCGCAGTCGGTGACGCGGGCCGGTGCTCGGGCGGCGCCCCCGCGGGCCGGGGTGATTGGTGCGGATGTCCCGGTGACACGCCGTGAATAGCTCTGGCGGCGGGATATCCGCACCAATCACCGCCGTCGGCGAGCGGCCCTGAGCTCAGCCGTGCAGGGCCTCGTGCCCGATGTGCGTGCCGGTGGGGCGACCGCCCGTCGGCCCGCCCGGATCCCCTACTGCCAGTCCTCCGGGCGCTCCACATGCTCCAAGCGGAGGATCTGGCCCGTGCGGCTGTAGCGGCGGATCTGGGGGAGGGGTGGGTAGTAGGCGTGGACGGAGATCGCGTGGGTGTCGGGGGACTCGTTGAGGACCTCGTGGACGTGGTGGCGGCCGAAGGCGCGGCCCTGGGTTGCCGGGAGCCGGCGTTCGCGGTCCACTCCGTCCTCCAGTTCCAGGGTTTTCCAACCCGTCGCGGGGAGTCGGGCGGCGAGGGAGTTCTCCTTCAGCTCGCCGGACGCCGTGATGAACGCGCCTACCGATTCGGCGTGGTCGTGCCAGCCGGTGCCCGTGCCGGGCGGCCAGCCGATCAGCCAGGCCTCGCTGCCGCCGGGGCCCTCCAGGCGTACCCAGGTGCGGCCCTCGGGGTCGAGGGGGAGCGAGGCGATGAGTTCGGCGTCGGCGGCGGTGCGGCGGACGAAGTCGAGGAGGTCGGCCTGGGTGGGCGGTGCCGCGGGAGCGGAGGACGCGGCGGATGCGGAGGACGTGGTGGCGGAAGGTGCGGCGGGCGAGACAGACACGGATACCGTCCTGAGGAGAGCCTGGCGAGAGTTCGCGGGAGCGCGCGGCGGCACAAGAGCGGGGCGCGCGGGGAAAGAGGGATGCGAATTCAGCAGGACTCACGACACACGCAGCCCGCGTAGCGGACCAGGTCCACATGGACCCTCCGCCACAGGCGCGCACAGGTGTCGGTCACGATCGGGAGTACACCACGACCGGGGAGAACGGTCAACTCACCGTCACCATGTGGACGCACAGTGACGGTGAGCACGTCAACGGGGAGCTTCCCCCGCCGGCTTTACTGCGGTTCAACCGCCGACTTCCCCGCCGTTCAGCGAGACCCCGCGCTCGCCTCCGCCTTCGCCTCCGGGCCGCCCAGTACCGTCTCCGCCGCCGAGTACAGGTCCGCCGGGCGGACTCCGGCGAGTGCCGTGACGAGGTGGCCGTCGGGTCGTACGAGAAGGACCGTGTGCGGGGCCGCGCCCGGGTACTCCTCGGCGACCAGCAGCTCGGCGGGGTGCGGCAGCGCGGTCACCGCCGCCGCGAGGCGGGGCATGATCCCGGCGGTCACCCAGTGCTTGCGCTCCCACACACCCGTGCCCGGGGCGATCAGGACGACCAACAGGGCGCCTCGGCCGAGGCGTTCGCGCAGTCGTACGAAGGAGCCGTCCTCCGCGGTGACCCGTACATCGGCGACCGCCGCGCCCGGCGGGGTGTCGACGGGGACCTCTCCTTCGAGGTACCGGGGCGCGAGCGGGGAGTCGGCGTACGCCCCCGGCGCGCCGAGCGGGCCGCGCATCAGGTGACCGCCCGTGTGCAGCGTCCCCCTCCAGGAGTGGATCGGCACCGGCAAGAGCTACTGGCAGCGGTACGGGAAGGAGCGGTGGCCGTCGTGCCCGCGCTGCCC
>NZ_JBEYVC010000109.1:0-35369 GCF_040643855.1 Streptomyces sp. NPDC047072
CGTCTGGTCCTGCACCGAGTGGTCGACCGTGTCGGAGGCGACGACCGTGCCGTCGCTGTCCCGCGTGTAGACCCGGGAGGTCTCGGCGCCGGTCTGCGAAGAGGTTGGTGGCGACCCGTACGACGTCGGCGACCTCGGGGGTGGAGTCGTCGGGGAAGGTCGCGGTCGCGAGGCCGGTGAGGACGTCGGCGCGCGGTTCCCGGCGGCGCTCCTCGATGTACGTCGCGAAACGGCCGTAGAGGAATTCGAGCGGGGAGTGGTGCATGCCGTCGTCGCCGGTGCTGCCGACCCCGGCCTCGGTGCGCGGCCGGTTCTGGAGCCGGTCCATGAACTCCTCGCGGTCCTCCTCGGGCACGCCGAGCAGGTCGGCGATGACGAGGAGGGTGAAGGGACCGGCGAAGCCGCCGATGAACTCCCCTTCGCCCGCGGCGAGATAGCGGTCCAGGAGCCCGTCGGCGAGGTGCCACATCGACGCCTCGTTCTCCTTGAGGCGCTTCGGGGTGATCAGCCGCATCAGCAGGGCGCGGTGGTCGGTGTGGACCGGCGGGTCGAGCGTGGGCAACTGGTCGCTCATGGGGAGCTCGTGCCGGTGTTCCTCGATGAGCGCGCTCACGTCGTCGCCCTCCAGCGGCACCGGGAACCCGGGGAAGGGCCCGCTCACCGAGAGGCACGAGGAGAAGGTGTCGCTGTCGTTGTAGACCTGCACCGCCTCGTCGTACCCCGTCACCATCACCACGTCGTGATGGGGCTCGCGCCGCACGGGGCACTGCCCGCGCAGGGCGTCGAAGTACGGGTACGGGTCCGCGACGAGCCGTTCGTCCCGGAAGAAGTCGATGGTCTCGAAGTCGTCCACGGTCTGCTGAGCTCCCTCCGGTCAGCGGCCTGACGACCACGGACGGTAGCACAATTCTCCGTTCTCTGGAATCTTGGATGTACGTTTATGAGAGCGTCATTCTCGCTTCTGGGACGGAGGTCTCGCATGCGTCACGGCCACTGGATCGGGGGCCGGGCCGAGGAGCCCGCGAACCGCTCCTACCTGCCCACCCTCGACCCCGCGACCGGGCTGCCGGGCGACGAGGTCGCGGCCGGTTCGGCGCCCGACGTGGACCGGGCGGTGGCGGCCGCCGAGGGGGCCTGGCGGGAGTGGTCGCGCCGCTCCGCCGCCGACCGCTCCGAGGCGCTGCACCGCGTCGCCGACGCCATGGCCGCCCACGCCGACGCACTGATCGACCTGGAGCGCGCCTGCACCGGCAAGGTGCCGGCCCAACTCCGCCTGGAGGTCGACATGTCGGTCTCCTACTTCCGCTACTACGCGGGGATCCTGCGCGCCCACCACGGCCGCACCGTCGACCAGGGCGCCGGCCACCACACCTACACCCGGCTCGAACCGTACGGCGTGGTCGCCGTCATCACCCCCTGGAACCTCCCCCTCAACCAGGCCTGCCGGGCGAGCGCTCCCGCCCTCGCCGCCGGCAACGCGGTCGTCGCCAAGCCCTCCGAACTCACCTCCGCCTCGACCCTGATGCTCGCCCGCCTCGCCACCGAATCCGGCCTGCTCGACGGCCTGTTGAACGTCGTCACCGGCACCGGGCTCGACGTCGGCACCCCGCTCGCCGTCCACCCCGACGTCCGGCGCATCGCCTTCACCGGCTCCGTCGTCACCGGCCGCCACCTCGCCACGATCGCCGCCGACCGGATCGTCCCGGCCACCCTCGAACTCGGCGGCAAGTCACCCCTGTTGGTCTTCGCGGACGCCGACCTCGACCGCGCCGTGGCGGCCGCGGTGTCCGCCGTCACCGCCAACGCCGGACAGGTCTGCTCCGCCACGACCCGGCTCCTGGTCGAGGCCCCGGTGCACGACGAGGTGGTCGCGCGCGTGGTCGAGGCGCTCGAACTCCTCAAGCCCGGCGTCGACTTCGGCCCGATGATCACCGAGGCGCAGTACCGCAAGGTGCTGGACCACTTCGCGACGGCCGGCGCGGTGCCGGTCACCGGCGGCACGGCGTACGACGACCTCCCGGGCCTGTACGTCCGGCCCACCGTCTACGCCGGGGTCGACCCGCGCCTGCGCATCGCCCGCGAGGAGGTCTTCGGACCGGTCCTCGTCACCCTCCCCTTCACCGGCGAGGCCGAAGCTCTCGCCCTCGCCAACGACACCGAGTACGGCCTGGTCGCCGCCGTCTGGAGCGGAGACATCGCCCGCGCCCTGCGGCTCGCCGAACGGATCGAGGCCGGTCAGATCGCGGTGAACGGCGGCGCGCTCGGCATCGAGACACCGTTCGGCGGCTTCAAACAGAGCGGCTACGGGCGCGAGAAGGGCATCGAGGCCCTCCACGAGTACGCCCGCACGAAGACCGTCAGCCTCTCACTCCACTGATCCGCACCGGGAGATCCATGAAAGACACCGATGAGCTGCGTGCCGCGCGCGACATGCGCCGGGCGGTGCTCGGCGACACCTACGTCGACGCCCAGACAACCGATCCCGGACTCGACCCCGAACCCGAAGTCCCCTCCGTCGCCGCCGAGTTCCAGGACTACCTCACCACCACCGCCTGGGGCGTCTGGGCCCGCGGTGGCGCCCTCAGCCCCCGCGACCGCAGCCTCCTGGTGCTCGCGATGACCGCCGCCCTCGGCCGCATGGAGGAGTTCCGTCTCCACCTGGACGGCGCCCCGCGCATCGGCGTCACCGACGCCGAGGTCGACGAACTCCTCTTCCAGATCGCCGCCTACTGCGGAGCCCCCGCCGGCAGCGCGGCCCGCCGCTCGGTCAGGTCCGTCCGCGCACAGAGGGGAGACGCCGGGTGATCGGCTTCGTCGGACTCGGCAACATGGGCGCGGTCCTGGCGGCCAACCTCGTCGGCACGGGTCACAAGGTCGTCGCGTACGACGTCCAGGGCCCGGCACGACTCCCCGAGGGCGCCGAGTACGTCCCCTCCGTGGGCGAAGTCGCCCGCCGTACCGAGGTGTTGGTGCTGAGCCTCCCTGACGGCACCGTGTCCGAGCAGGTGGCCCGGGAGGTCCTGGCCGCCGCCGACCGCCGGACCCGGTGTGTCGTCGACACCTCCACCGTGGGCGTGGCCGCGGCCCGGACGATCGCCGCGCTGCTGGCCGAGGACGGGGTCGGCCATGTCGACGCGCCGGTCTCGGGAGGCCCCGCCGGAGCCCGCGCCCGCACCTTGACGGTGATGTACGCGGGGGAGGACGAGTCCTGTGCCCGGGCCGAGGACGTGCTCGCCGGACTGAGCGACCGCTGCCGCAGGGTGGGAGACCGTTCCGGGACGGCCCAGGCCCTCAAGCTGGCCAACAACTTCCTGGCCGCCACCGCCCTGGCCGCCACGAGTGAGGCCGTCTCCTTCGGACTCGCGGCCGGCCTCGATCTGGCGACGATGCTCGACGTCCTCAACGCCTCCAGCGGCCGCAACGCCGCCACGCAGGACAAGTTCCCCCAGCACGTCCTCACCGGCCGCTACGCCGCCGGCTTCACCAACTCCCTGATGGCGAAGGACGTACGCCTCTATCTGCGCGAGGTCGGCGAGCTGCGCGGACCGGCGGCGCTCGGACGGCCGGTGGCGGCCGTCTGGGAGGACTTCGCGACGGCCGAACCCGGGGCGGACTTCACCCGGATCTTCCCGTTCACGGACGGATTCTTGACGCCCGATCGCGAGCGAGAATAGCATTCTCATACGGAGAGACTGAGATTATCGCATCCTCCGTACAGCCGACTGGAGGACCACACCCCATGGCGCACTTCAAGAAGCCCGACGAGGGCAGCTGGACCGAACACCTCAAGATCGGGACCGAGCCGGTCTCCTACGAGGACTCGATCTCGCCCGACCACTACGAGCTGGAGCGGGAGGCCATCTTCAAGAAGACCTGGCTGAACGTCGGCCGGATCGAGCAACTCCCCAAGCGGGGCTCCTTCTTCACCAAGGAGCTGGACGCGGCGGGCACCTCGGTGATCGTGGCGCGGGGCACCGACGACGAGGTGCGGGCCTTCCACAACGTGTGCCGGCACCGTGGCAACAAGCTCGTGTGGAACGACTTCCCGCGCGAGGAGACCAGCGGGGTGTGCCGCCAGTTCACCTGCAAGTACCACGCCTGGCGCTACGACCTGGAGGGCAAGCTCGCCTTCGTCCAGCAGGAGCAGGAGTTCTTCGACCTCGACAAGTCGAAGTACGGCCTCAACCAGGTGCAGACGGACGTGTGGGAGGGGTTCGTCTTCGTCAACCTCGACCCCGACAACTCCACTCCCCTGCGGGAGTACCTGGGCGAGTTCGCCAAGGGCATCGAGGGCTATCCGTTCCACAAGATGACCCAGGCCCACAAGTACCGGGCCGAGATCGGCGCCAACTGGAAGCTGTTCATCGACGCGTTCGCCGAGTTCTACCACGCGCCGATCCTGCACGCGGGCCAGTACGTCTCCGACGAGGCCCGCAAGATCCAGAAGTACGGCTACGAAGCCCTGCACTACGACATCGACGGCCCGCACAGCATGGTGTCCTCCTGGGGAGGCATCGCCCCGCCGCACGACCGCGCGATGGTCAAGCCCATCGAAGGCGCCCTGCGCAGCGGCCTGTTCGGGCCCTGGGAGTTCCCCGACATCGGCGTGGCCACCGAGGACCTGCCCCCGGCCATCAACCCGACGCGCGACCCGCGCTGGGGCATGGACTCCTTCGTCTTCTTCCCCAACTTCATGCTGCTGGTCTGGCGGCCGAACTGGGTGCTGACGTACCACTACTGGCCGACGGCCTACAACTCCCACATCTTCGAGGCCACTTGCTACTTCGTGCCGCCGGAGAACGCCTTCCAGCGGCTCCAGCAGGAGCTGGCCGTCGTCTCCTTCAAGGAGTACGGCCTCCAGGACGGCAACACCCTGGAGGCGACCCAGACCATGCTCGAGTCGCGCGCGGTCACGGAGTTCCCGCTCAACGACCAGGAAGTGCTGCTCCGGCATCTGCACAGCACCGCCCGTCAGTACGTCCGCGACCACACGCAGCACGCGTCCTGAACCGAGGAGGACCCATGGCCCCTGTGTTCCCACCCGACTTCGCCGCCCTGGAGCCCTTCGCCGACTGGGCCGTCCCGACCGAGAAAGCCCGCTACGCCAAGCGGATCGCCTCCACGATGGACGAACTCGACGCCTTCTACGCCGCGGCCTTCCCGCTGCTGGCCAACGGCACCGCGTACCTCCAGCAGGTGTCCATGGAGGACATCTCCGAGGAGGACAAGCATCTGCTGTGGGCGTTCTGCGCCCTGGTGACCATCGCCTTCCCGGTCGAGGCCTGGCGCCAGCCCAAGGTGCCCGACACGGGGGCGGCGAGCATCGACGCCGTCGTGGAACCGGCCGTCTGATGCCCCGCCCACGCGAGCCGCAGCCGCCCGTCCATCTCCGCGCCGCCCGCATGCTCGACGTGACGAAGGGCGAACTCGTCGAGCCCGGCGGGCTGTTGATCGTAGGCGAGCACATCGCGGAGGTCGCACCGGCCTCCGTCCCACCGGACGCCGTGGAGATCGACCTCGGTGACGTCACCCTCCTGCCCGGCCTGATGGACATGGAGGTGAACCTGCTGCTGGGCGGCCCGGACCACCGCAGCCCCCTGAACCCGGTACAGGACGATCCAGCCGTCCGCACGCTACGGGCGGTCGCCAACGCCCGCCGGACACTGAGGGCCGGCTTCACGACCGTACGCAACCTCGGCCTGTTCGTGCAGACGGGCGGCCTGCTGCTGGACGTGGCACTCCAGAAGGCCATCGACCACGGCTGGATCGAGGGACCGCGGGTGGTGCCCGCCGGACACGCGATCACCCCCACCGGAGGCCATCTCGACCCCACGATGTTCCAGGCGTTCGCGCCGCACATCATGCCCCTCACCGTCGAGGAGGGGATCGCCAACGGGGTCGACGAGGTCCGCAAGGCCGTGCGCTACCAGATCAAGCACGGGGCACGCGTCATCAAGGTGTGCGCGTCCAACGGCGTGATGTCGCACACCGGTCCCGCCGGGGCACAGCAGTACTCCGACGAGGAGCTGCGCGCCATCACCGACGAGGCGCACCGCGCGGGGCTGAAGGTGGCGGCACACTGCATGGGCGACCGCGCTGTCCGGGCCGCGCTGGCCGCAGGCATCGACTGCATCGAGCACGGCTTCCTGGCGGGCGACGAGACGCTCGACCTGATGGTGGAGCAGGGCACGTTCCTGGTCGCGACGACCTACATAGCCGACGGCATGGACGTCTCGAAGGCGGCCCCGGAACTCCAGGCAAAGGCGGCGGACGTCTTCCCGCGCGCCAAGGCCACGATCCGCCGGGCGATAGAACGCGGAGTCCGAGTCGCCTGCGGCACGGACGCCCCGGCGATCCCCCACGGCCGCAACGCCCGCGAACTGGTGGCCCTGGTAGACCGGGGCATGACCCCCCTGTCGGCCATCCGAGCCGCCACGACAGTCGCAGCAGATCTGATCGACAAGGACGACAGGGGCCGCCTGGAGCCGGGCCTCCTGGCAGACGTCATCGCGGTCCCGGGCAACCCCCTCACCGACATCACGGTCACGGAAGACGTCCGTTTCGTAATGAAGGGCGGCCAGGTGTTCCACCCCTAGGGGCGCGGGGAACGGCGCGACAAGCCACGACGAGCCCGCACTCGCCAGGCTGCCGCAGCCCCCGCCCCTTTGGGCGTTCTCACACCTTCCGAGTAATGCCCCCGTCCACCCGGACGATCGCCCCGGTGGTGAAACTCGACGCCTCACTCGCGAAGTGCAGCGCCAGCGGAGCCACATCATCAGGCCGCCCCACCCGCCCCAGCGGAACGAACGACGCGTCGAAGTCCTCGGCACCCCAAGCCTGGTGAGCATCCGTCAGCACCGGCCCCGGCAGGATCGCGTTCACGCGGACCTTCGGTGCGTACGCCTCCGCCAACCCCACCGTCAGCGCGTTGAGGCCCGCCTTCGCGCAGGCGTACGGGAGTTCGTGGACGCTGGCCAGCAGAGAGCCCGCCGTGCCGATGTTGATGATCGAGCCGCCGTCGTGTTCGGACATGTGCTTCGCCGCCAGGACCGCCAGGCGGAACGGTCCCTTGAGGTTCACGGCGAGTGTCTTGTCGTAGAGCTCCTCGCTGACCGTGTCGAGGCTGTCGTACAGCGGTGATATCCCCGCGTTGTTGACGAGCACGTCGAGCCGGCCGAACACGCGGAGCGTCTCGGCGACCAGGCTCTCGCAGTCCTCCCAGCGCCCGACATGGCAGGCGACCCCCACGGCCCGCCGCCCCGTCGACGCCCGCACCTCCTCGGCCACCGCCTCGCACGCCTCGACCTTGCGCGAGGCGACCACGACATCCGCCCCGGCCTCCGCCAGCGTCTGCACGATCGACCGCCCGATCCCGCGCGAACCCCCGGTGACCACCGCCACCTTGCCCGTCAGATCGTGCAGCTTCGAAAAGGAAGTCGCCGTGAACGAAGTCATCCGCGTTCAGCCTTTCGCCTCGGTCGTCAGCAGCCGGCGTCGCAGCAGCTTCCCGGTGGGTGTGTACGGCAGTTCGGAGAGGAAGGCGACCGTGTCGGGCGTCCTGGAGCCCCGCAACCGCCCCCGCACCCACTCCCGCAGAGACTCGGCGTCGACCGAAACCCCCTCGTGCAGGACGACGAACGCGGCGATCCGCTCGCCCCACTCCTCGTCCGGCACCCCCACGACCGCCGCCTCCCGCACCGCCGCATGCCTCAGGAGTACGTCCTCGATCTCGGCCGGAGCGATGTTCTCGCCGCCCCGGATGATGGTGTCGTCGGCCCGCCCCGAGACGAACAGATAGCCGTCGTCGTCGAAGTGGGCCAAGTCCCGGGTGTGGAACCAGCCGTCCGCGTCGAGCAGGGCGGCGGCCCCCTTGTACTCACCGGAGACCTGCGGCCCACGCACCCACAACTCGCCGGGTGCGCCCGGCTCTTGAGCACCCCGGATCTCCGCCTCCACCCCGGGGACCATCCGCCCCGCCGACCCCAACCGCGCCCGCACCGCCGGATCGTCCGACATCAGCGCCGCCCGATGGTCCTCCGGACCCAGCAACGCGATCGTGGAACTGGTCTCCGTCAGCCCGTACGCGTTGGTGAACCCGGTGTCCGGGAACGCCCGCAGCGCCGCCTCCAGCACCGTCCCCGGCATCCGCGCACCACCGTACGCCAGCGACCGCAGCGTCGGCACCGACGCCGGCCGCCCGTCCAGGTGCTCCACGATCCGCGCCAGCATCGTCGGCACCACCATCGCCGAGGTGACCTCCTCGGACCGCACCAGCCCCAGCCACGCCTCCGGATCGAAGGCACCGAGATGCACCATCCGGCGCCCGGCGTACAGATTGCTGAGCACCGACCCCACCCCGGCCACGTGATACGGCGGCACGCTGGTCAGGACCGCGTCGGAAGGGTCCGCCGAGGCGAACTCCACGGTCTGGAGGATGTAGCTGGACAGATGCCGGTGACGAAGGACGGCTGCCTTGGGCGCCGCCGTCGTCCCGCTGGTGAAGAGCAGCACGGCGGGCTCGTCGGGCGAGGCCTCCAGACCGGAGGCCGGCTCGACGGCCAGGGCCTCCTTCAGGAGAGCCTCGGGGGTGCGTACGTCGAACCCCTCGAACCCGGCCGTGAACGCCTCGTCCGCAACCACCAACGGTTTTTCGGTGTGAGCGAGCAGCGAAGTCAACGCATCCGCGGACAGGCGGTAGTTGACCGGCACCAGCGGCACACCCGCCAGCGCCGCACCGAACAACATCACAGGAAAAGCCGGACCGTTGAGCCCGGCGAACACCAACTCCCTGGCGCCACAGGCGCGGACGACGGCCGCGACCCCCGCCGCCGTCCGGTGCAGCAGCGCACAGGTCATGCCGGAGTCACGGGGGCCGATCGCCACCCGGTCGGGGTCACCGGCCGCGGCCATGTCGAGCAGCGTCGCGATGTTCAAGGCGGTCTTCCTTTCTCGGCGGACGCGAACGCTATTCTACGTACAGGGAAACCCCATTCTCCAGGGAGTCGCCGTGGATTTCGAGTTGACCGAGCAGCAGGAGGACATCCGCGCGGGCGTCCGCGACCTCGCCGCCTCCTTCGGCCCCGACTACTGGGCCGGGCAGGACGAACGCGCCGAGTTCCCCTGGAGCTTCTACGACGCCTTCGCCAAGGCCGGCTGGCTCGGGATCGCCGTCCCCGACGAGTACGGCGGCGGGGGACTCGGCGTCCTGGAGGCCTCGCTGCTCCTCGAAGAGGTGGCCGCCTCGGGCGCCGGCATGAACGGGTGCAGCACCATGCACCTGACGATCTTCGGCCTCAACGTCCTCGCCCGGCACGGCAGCGAGCAACTCCGCCGCGAGGTCCTCCCGCACGCGGCCTCCGGCGACCTGCACGTCTGCTTCGGCGTCACCGAGCCCGACGCGGGCACCGACACCACCAGCATCTCCACCTTCGCCCGCCGCGACGGCGACCACTACGTCATCGACGGGCGCAAGATCTGGATCACCAAGGCCGGCGACTCCCAGAAGATGGTGCTCCTCGCCCGTACCACCCCGCGCGACCAGGTCGACAAGCCCACCAAGGGCATCTCCGTCTTCCTCGTCGACGTCGACCGCACCGCCATGGACATCCGGCCGATCCCCAAGATGGGCCGCAACGCCGTCGCCTCCAACCAGATCTTCATCGACGGTCTACGCGTCCCGGCGAGCGCCCGGATAGGGGAGGAGGGCGAGGGCTTCCGCTACCTCCTCGACGGCCTCAACCCCGAGCGCATCCTGCTCGCCCACGAAGCCCTCGGCCTCGGCCGGGCCGCCCTCGACGCGGCCACCCGCTACGCCCGCGAGCGCGTGGTCTTCGGCCGCCCGATCGGCCAGAACCAGGGCATCGCCTTCCCGCTCGCCGAGGCCCTCACCCGCCTCGACGCGGCCCGCCTCATGGCCCGCAACGCCGCCTGGCGCTACGACCGCGGACTGGAGTGCGGCCGCGAGGCCAACATGGCCAAGTTCCTCTGCGCCGACGCCGGTTTCCAGGCCGCCGACCGGGCCGTACAGACCCTCGGCGGCATGGGCTACGCCCGCGAGTACCACGTCGAGCGCTACTTCCGGGAGTCCCGGCTGCTCAGACTCGCCCCGATCAGCCAGGAGATGGTCCTCAACTACGTCTCCCAGCACGTGCTGGGGCTGCCCAGGTCGTACTGAACGGGCAGCCCCTCAACGCGTCTATCCCTTGCGGGTGTTGATCTCCTCGGTGAGCTGGGGGACGACGTCGAAGAGGTCGCCGACGACGCCGTAGTCGACGAGGTCGAAGATCGGGGCCTCGGCGTCCTTGTTGACGGCGACGATCGTCTTCGAGGTCTGCATGCCGGCGCGGTGCTGGATGGCGCCGGAGATGCCGTTGGCGATGTAGAGCTGCGGCGAGACGGACTTGCCGGTCTGGCCGACCTGGTTGGTGTGCGGGTACCAGCCCGCGTCCACCGCGGCGCGTGAAGCACCGACCGCCGCACCCAGGGAGTCCGCGAGCGCTTCTACGACCGTGAAGTCGGCGTTGACGCCACGGCCGCCGGAGACCACGATCGCGGCCTCGGTCAGCTCCGGGCGCCCGGTCGACTCACGGGGAGTACGGCCGGTCACCTTGGTGCCGGTGGCGAGCGGACCGAAGGTCACGCTCAGTTCGGAGACCGTACCGGCGGCCGGGGCGGGTTCCACGGCGGCCGAGTTGGGCTTGATCGTGATGACCGGAGTGCCCTTGGAGACACGGGCCTTGGTGGTGAAGGAGGCGGCGAACACGGACTGGGTCGCCACCGGGCCCTCGTCGCCGGCCTCCAGGTCGACGGCGTCCGTGATGATTCCGGAGCCGATCCGCAGCGCGAGGCGGGCGGCGATCTCCTTGCCCTCGGCGGAGGAGGGGACCAGGACAGCGGCCGGGGAGACTTCGGCAACCGCGGCCTGGAGGGCGTCCACCTTCGGGACGACCAGGTAGTCGGCGTACTCGGAGGCGTCGTGCGTGAGGACGCGGACCGCGCCATGCTCGGCGAGCGCGGACGCCGTGTCGGCAGCTCCCGCACCCAGCGCCACAGCCACCGGCTCACCGATGCGGCGCGCGAGCGTCAGCAGTTCCAGCGTGGGCTTGCGGACGGCACCGTCCACGTGGTCGACGTAGACCAGAACTTCTGCCATGGGAAAGCAACTCCTGTGGGATCAAAGGCGGTTGGATCAGATGAACTTCTGGCTTGCGAGGAACTCCGCGAGCTGCTTGCCGCCCTCACCCTCGTCCTTGACGATCGTGCCCGCGGTACGAGCCGGACGCGCGGCCGCGGAGTCCACGGCAGTCCAGGCACCCTCCAGCCCGACCTCCTCCGCGGAGATCTCCAGGTCGGACAGATCCCACGACTCCACCGGCTTCTTCTTCGCCGCCATGATCCCCTTGAAGGAGGGGTAACGGGCCTCGCCGGACTGGTCGGTCACCGACACGACGGCCGGCAGCGAAGCCTCCAGCTGCTCGGAAGCCGCGTCCCCGTCCCGACGGCCCTTCACCACCCCGTCCTCGACCGAGACCTCGGAGAGCAGCGTCACCTGCGGCACCCCCAACCGCTCGGCGACCAGCGCCGGTACGACCCCCATCGTGCCGTCCGTGGACGCCATCCCGGAGATCACCAGGTCGTAGCCGGCCTTCTCGATCGCCTTGGCCAGCACCAGCGAGGTGCCGATGGCGTCCGTGCCGTGCAGGTCGTCGTCCTCGACGTGGATCGCCTTGTCGGCGCCCATGGAGAGCGCCTTGCGCAGCGCGTCCTTCGCGTCCTCCGGCCCCACCGTCAGCACGGTGATCTCGGCGTCGTCCGCGTCGTCGGCGATCTGGAGCGCCTGCTCGACCGCGTACTCGTCCAGCTCGGACAGCAGACCGTCCACGTCGTCCCGGTCGACGGTCAGGTCATCGGCGAAATGCCGGTCGCCCGTGGCGTCGGGCACGTACTTCACGGTGACAACGATCCTCAGACTCACGGTGGTTGCTCCTCGTCGGTCTCTTGCAAGGTCATCGACCGCTGCGCCGCAGGCGCACACGGTACGAGTAGTGCTCGGGCAGGAAGTGGCTCACCGCCAGCTCGACGAGCTGTCCGGCGGCCGACTGGTAGACCCGGTCGATGCGCAGCAGCGCACGCCCCGGCTCGCACCCCAGGTGCCCGGCGATCTCGGGGGTCGCCTCGGCGACCGTGATGCTCTGTTCGGCCTCGGCGATGGGCTCGGGCAGCCGGTCGTCGAGCAGCCCGATGACCGTGGCGGCACTGGGGGTGCCGAGTTCGGTCAGCTCGGGCACCGATTCCAGCAACTGCCCTACGGACGGCGGCAGATACACGGCCGTGTGGCAGAACGCGGTGTCCTCGTGCAGCCGTAGGAAGGCGAGCTTGTGCACCTGGTCGGTGTGCAGCCCGAGGCGGCCCGCCGCGTCGACGTCGACCCGTCGGCCCAACGGCGTGACGACCGCCATGCGGGTGTCGACGGCCATCCCCATCAGGTCGTCCACCGACCCGAACTGCCGCAGGTACCGCTCCTCGCGGGGCGCCGCGAAGGTGCCCCGCCCCGGTACCCGGTGCACCAGTCCCTCGGCGACGAGGTCCTGGAAGGCCCGCCGCACGGTCTGCCGACTGATCCCGAACCGCTGCGCCAACTCGGCCTCGGTGGGCAGCCGTACGCCCTCCGGGAAATCCTGCCGCAGGATCGCCGCCCGCAACTCCCGGGCGAGCCGCAGATAGATGCTCTCGCGTGGTACCTGCTCAGTCATCGAGCCCACCCCGTGCCACCAACTGCGCCGCGATCACGTTGCGTTGGATCTCGTTGGTGCCCTCGCCGACGATCATCAGCGGCGCGTCCCGGAAGTACCGCTCGACGTCGAACTCGGTGGAGTAGCCGTAACCGCCGTGGATCCGCACGGCATTGAGGGCGATCTCCATCGCCGTCTCGGAGGCGAACAGCTTCGCCATTCCGGCCTCCATGTCGACCCGGCGCCCGGCGTCCGCCTCCCGGGCCGCGTACAGCGTGAGTTGACGGGCGGCCGTCAGCTTGGTCGCCATGTCGGCGAGGTAGGTGCCGACGGCCTGGTGGCGCCAGATGGGCTTGCCGAAGGTCTCGCGTTCCTGGGCGTACCGCAGGGAGTCCTCCAGTGCGGCCCGGCCCACGCCGAGCGCACGCGCGGCGACTTGGAGCCGTCCGGTCTCCAGTCCCTTCATCATCTGGCCGAAGCCCTGCCCCTCCACCCCGCCCAACAGCGCGTCCAGGGGCGCCCGGTAGCCCTCGAAGCTCAACTCGCAGCTCTCCACGCCCTTGTAGCCGAGCTTGGGCAGGTCACGGGAGACGACCAGTCCCGGCCCGTGCTCGGCGAGCAGGACGGAGATGCCCCGGTGCCGGGGTTCCACAGCAGGGTCGGTCTTGCAGAGCAGCGCGATCAGGCCGGAGCGGCGGGAGTTGGTGATCCACGTCTTCGATCCGTCGACCACGTACTCGTCGCCCTCCCGGCGGGCCACCGTGCCGATCGCCTGGAGGTCGCTGCCCCCGCCGGGCTCGGTGAGCGCCATGGTCGCCCGGACCTCGCCGGTGGCAAGGCGGGGCAAGTAGCGTCGCCGCTGCTCTTCCGTGCCGTACAGCAGAAGGAGTTTCGAGACGACCGTATGGCCGCCCATCGCGCCCGCCAGACTCATCCAGCCGCGTGCCAGTTCCTCCGTCACCAGCACGAAGCAGGGCGTGGAGACCGGGGTGCCGCCGTACTCCTCGGGGATCGCCAGGCCGAAGACGCCGAGGTCCTTCATCCGGTCGATGAGGGCTTCGGGGTAGGTGTTGGTGTGCTCCAGTTCGCGGACGACGGGTCGGACGTCCCTGTCGACGAACTCGCGCACGGTCCGCACGACGAGTCGCTCGTCGGCGGAGAGGATGTCGAGGACACTCATGAACTGACCTCCGGGCTCAGACGACCGCGTCGGCCCGCAGCGCCGCGATCTCCGCGTCGCCGCACCCGAGTTCGGTGAGGATCGCCTCCGTGTGCTCGCCCACCGCCGGCACGGGATCCATGCGCGCGGGCAGTCCCGCGAGGTCTGCCGGCGGCAGCAGCGCCCGGGCGGTGGCCCCGCCCGGGACGCCCACCTCGTGCCAGCGGCCCCGGGCGGCCAGCACCGGGTGGTCCAGGAAGGCTGCGACGTCGTTGACCCCGGCGCAGGCGATGCCGATGCCCTCCAGGTCACGCAGGACCTCGGCCGCGTCGGAGCGCGCGACGCGCTCGGCGACCAGGGCGTTGAGCGCGTCGCGGTGGGAGACCCGGTCGGAGCCGGTGGCGAAGCGCGGGTCGTCGGCCAGGTCGGGGCTGCCGAGGAACTCGGCGCACAGGGCGGCCCATTCGCGTTCGTTCTGGATGGAGAAGAGCACGTCCTTGCCGTCGGCGGCGGTGAAAGCGCCGTACGGGGCGATGGTCGCGTGCTGGGTGCCCAGGCGCGGCGGCTGACTCCCGCCGTAGCGCGTGTAGTTGGCGGGCTGGCTCATCCACTCGGCGAGCGCCTCGAAGAGGGACACCTCGACGGCGTGGGCCTTGCCTGTGGTCGCGCGGGTGTACAGCGCGGTCAGGATGCCGGTGTACGCGTACATCCCGGCGGCGATGTCCGCGACCGAGATCCCCACCCGGGCCGTCTCCTCGGCGGTGCCGGTGAGGGACACCAGCCCCGTCTGGCACTGCACGAGAAGGTCGTACGACTTGCGATCCGCCCACGGTCCGTCCGTGCCGTAGCCGGAGATCGTGCACGGGATCACCCGGGGCCAGCGTTCGGCGAGGACGTCGACGCCGAGCCCGAGCCGGTCGGCCGCGCCCGGCGCGAGGTTCTGGACGAAAACGTCGGCGCCGTCGAGGAGCCGGTGCAGGATCTCCAGGCCCCGGGGGTCCTTGAGGTCCAGCGTGAGGGATTCCTTGGAGCGGTTGAGCCAGACGAAGTAGCTGGAGTGGCCGTGCACGGTCGTGTCGTAGCGGCGGGCGAAGTCCCCCTCGCCCGGCCGCTCGACCTTGACGACCCTGGCCCCGAGATCGGCGAGCTGCCGGGTGGCGAAGGGTGCGGCAACGGCTTGCTCGAGGCTGACCACGGTGATTCCCGCGAGGGGAAGCTGCGGTACGCTCATGGGCCCCATTTGTACGGCCAAATACGCGCAGGGGTCAACGCGACCGCACCTCTGTGACCTTTGTCATTCAGCTCTCGCGGGCCGGGTCACACAGCACCAGCACCGCACGCGCGACGAGTTCACCGGCGCCGCCGAGTTCCTGGCGGTAGCGGTCCGTGGTCTCCCGTACGGCCTCCACGAATCCCGGATCGACGGCGCGGGCCCGGGCCGGGGCGGGCAGGCCCTGCGTCATCTGGCGACGGCGGGCGAGGAGCGCGATGATCTCCTCGTCGAGCCGCTCTATCCGGCTCAGTGAGATGTCCGAGCCCGCCTCGGTGGCCTGGTTCGTCGTCACGTCGTGTCTCCATTCTTCTGCGGCAGGCGCGGGCGCGCCTCGTCACAGTCGGTCCTTCAACACCTTGCCCGTGGCGGTCAGCGGCAACTCCTCCCGGAACTCGACCGCCCGCGGCACCTTGAAGCCGGCCATCCGCTCCCGGCTCCAGGCGAGAAGCTCCTCCTCGGAGACCCGCTCGCGGCGCACCACGTACGCCTTGCCGACCTGCCCGAGCCGCTCGTCGGGGACGCCGACCACCGCCGCCTGCGCCACCGCCGGATGCTCCAGCAGGAAGCCCTCGATCTCGGCGGGGTAGGCGTTGAAGCCGCCCACGATGAACATGTCCTTCTTGCGGCCGACGATCCTCAGCCGCCCCCGGTCGTCGAGCGCGCCCAGGTCACCGGTGTGCAGCCAGCCGTCCGCGTCGATCGCCTCCGCCGTGGCGGCCGGGTCGTCGAGGTAGCCGAGCATCACGCTGTAGCCGCGCACCAGCACCTCGTCGTCCTCGGCGATCGAGATCTCGATGCCCTCGCAGGGGGTGCCGACCGTGGTGGCGATGTCCTCGAAGGAGTCGCCGCGCCGGGAGGCGGTGACGGTGCCGGCCTCCGACAGCCCGTACCCGGTCATGATCGTCCGGAAGGGCAGTTCCTCGCGGATACGGCGGATCAGCTCGACGGGGATGTCCGCCGACCCGGTCACGGCGGCCCGCAGCGACGACAGGTCCCGTCTGCTGCGGGCCTCCAGGAGTGAGTGGTACAGCGTGGGCGGCCCGGGGAGCATGGTGACCTTCTCCCGCTCGACCAGGTCCAGGATCGTGTCCACGTCGAAGACGGGCACCGGCAGAATCGTGGCGCCCCGGATCAGGGAGGCGATCAGGCCCGCCTTCCAGCCGAACATGTGGAAGAACGGGTTGACGATCAGATAGCGGTCGCACGTCCTGAGGTCCGCGAGGTCGCACCACTCGGAGAACAGCCGCAGGTTCTGGGCGTGGCTCATCAGCACGCCCTTGGGCCGGCCGGTGGTCCCCGAGGTGAAGATGATGTCGCAGACGTCCGAGCCGCCCACCGCCCGCTCGAACGGCTTGCCGTCGGCCAGGTACCCGGACTTGAGGTCGATCACCGGCACCCCCTCGGGGCCGCTGAACTCCAGCCCCAGGAAGCCCTGTTGGACGAGGAGGGCCTTCGCGCCACTGCGCCGGACGATGTCGTGCGCCTCGTCCGTCTTGTACCGGGTGTTGACCGGTACCAGCACCCCGCCGGCCGTCAGCAGCCCGAAGGCCGCCACCAGCCACTCGGCGGAGTTGGGCGCCCAGATCGCCACCCGGTCGCCCTTCTCCACCCCGAGCGCGGCGAACGCGCCCGCCGCGACCCGGACCCGCTCGACGAGCTCGGTGAAGGTGAGCCGGAGAGGCCCGTCGACGACCGCCTCGGCGTCCCCGAAGCGGTCGGCCGCGCTCAGCACCATCGCCGGGACCGACTCCCACTTCATGCCGGGATCAGCCTCGACAGGTTCCCGCCCATGATCTTCGCCTGGTCGGCCTCGCTCAGCCCCTTGAGGGCGTTGATGTACGAGGTCGGCTCGGCCAGCCCCTCCGGGTGCGGATAGTCCGAGCCGAACAGGATCCGCTCCACGCCGACCAGATCGGCCAGTTCACTGAGGTTCTCCTCGTAGAACGGGCTGATGTGAATGCTGTTCTTCACAGCGGCCACCGGGTCGCCGAGGAACTGCTCCGGCATCTTCTTGTAGGCGTCGGCGAGTTGGTCCAGGAGCGGGGCCACCCACGACGAGCCGTTCTCGATCAGGGCGATCTTCAGCTCCGGGAAGCGGAACAGCGCGCCGTGGCACACCCAGGAGGCCACCGCGTCCTGGATCGGCCGCCACTCGGAGACCTGCCGGAAGGCGTTCGCCTTGAACGGCAGCATCTCGGCGGTGTTGCCCTCCCAGTCGCTGGTGTACTTGGCGTACCCGCTGTCCGAGGAGTGCATCGCGACCAGCACCCCGGTCTCCACGACCCGCTTCCAGAACGGGTCGAACTCCTCCAGCGCGAAGGAGCGCGAGCCGCCGTACCCCGGAACGGGGGCCGGACGTACGAGAATCGCCCGAGCTCCCCGCTCCACCGCCCAGTTGAGCTCCGCGATCGCCTTGTCGACGATCGGCAGACTGATCACCGGGGTGGTGAGGATGCGGTCCTTGTAGTTGAACGACCAGGTCTCGTAGAGCCATTCGTTGAGCGAGTGGATCACCGCGTGGATGAGTTCCGGGTAGTTGCGCATCCGCTCCTCGATGAGGCTCGCGAGCGTCGGGAACATCAGCGTGCGCTGCACGCCGAGTTGGTCCAGCAGCTCCAGGCGCGGGCCGGGCTCCCGGAAGGCCGGGATCGAGCGCATCGACTCGCCGAAGATCTCCCGTCGGCTCTTGCCCTCGGGGTTGCCCACGCGGAAGTACTCCTCCATCGCGCCGGGCCGGGCGACCACCTCGAAGGTGGGGTTCGGGATGTAGTCGCTGATCTGTCCCAGGATCGCGATCTTCGTACGGCCGCGGACCTGGACGTACTCGATCGCTCCGTCGTACTGCTTCGGGAGGTACCGGGTGAGCGCGTCCTCGGTCTCGTACAGGTGGTTGTCCGCGTCGAAGAGCGGATACGGCAGCGCGCGGGGCGACGGCATGAGACCCTCCTTTGCGTTTTGAGAGAATCGTATTCTCTTCAGTTGCGTACGGCAATGTCCCGCCGCAGCCGGAACTTCTGGACCTTGCCGCTCGCCGTCCGCGGGAACTCCTCGACGCCGTGGACCTCTTCGGGCCACTTCTGCCGGGCGAGACCGGCCCGTTCGAGGTGTTCGCGCAGTTCGGCGAGGGTGGGCAGGGCGTGACCGGGCAGCATGCGCAGGAAGGCCGCCGCGTGCTCGCCGAGGCGGGCGTCGGGGGCGGCCACCACCGCGGCCTCCGCGACCCCGGGGATCCCGAGCAGCACCTCCTCGACCTCGGGCGCGCTGATGTTCTCGCCGCCGCGGATGATGATGTCCGCCTTGCGGTCGGTGATGGCGAGGAACCCGTCCGCGTCGAGGACCCCGATGTCCCCCGTGCGGTACCAGCCCTCCTCGTCGAAGGTCGCCGCCGTCAGCTCCGGATCCGTGTAGCCGAGGCACAGGTCGGGCCCGCGGCTGAGGATCTCGCCGTCCTCGTCGAGCCGGATGTCCACGCCGGAAAGCGGCTCCCCGTCGGTGAACAGCCGCTTCGCCTCGGGCGCGTCGTGCCGGGACGAGGTGATCGAGGGATGCTCGGTGCTGCCGTACGCCCGGAAGACGTGGATCCCGAGACCGGCCAGCCGCTTGGTCACGGCGGCCGGCACCGACGAGCCGCCCAGGCCCGCGTACCTCAGGTACGGCAGATGCGTGGCGGGCGCGAAGTCCGGGTGCTCGAGAAGGCTCGTGATGTAGTACGGCGCTCCGCCCCCGATGTGCAGCCCGTACCGGGACATCAGCGCGAGGGCCTTGCCCGGGTCCCAGACGTCCGTGAGGTTGACCGGGGTGCCGTCGACGACCGGGATCAGGAAGGCGTTGACCATGCCGATGAAGTGGCCCACCGGAGCCGCGGTGAGCTGCTTGCCCCGGTCGGGCGGGTAGCTCGCGGCGAGTTGGCGGGTCTCGTGGCCCAGGGTCTGGTGGCTGTGCACCACGCCTTTCGGGTCGCGGGTGGTGCCCGAGGTGAACGCGATCAGGGCCGGATCCGCCGGATCGGCGGGGAGGGTGCCCAACAAGGGCTTCTCGGCGAGGAGTTCGTCGAAGTCGCGGCCCACCACGCCGACCACGGGCACGTCCGCGCAGAGGTCCGGCTGGAACTCCAGGTGGCCGAACCGCTCGGCGGTGACGAAGACTTGGGGCCGGACCGCGTCGAGGATGTAGCCGACCTCCTTGCGGCCGTAGAAGTGCACGATCGGCACCACGGCCGCGCCGAGGACAGCGGACGCCCAGAAGACCGCGGCCGCCTCCATCCAGTTGGGCAGCTGGAAGGCGACCGTGTCACCGGGTCCCACACCGCGCTCGTGCAGGCCCGCGGCCAGCCTGCGGGCGACCCGCTCGACGTCCGCGAACGTCCCGCACCAGGGGCGGGAGGCGGAGTGCACCCGGAACTCCGTGCCGGGCGCGGCCGCCAGACCGCGGGTGAGCAGGTCCCCGATCGTGTCCCGGGTCCACCAGCCCTCCGCCTCGTAGCGCTTGACCAGTTCCGCGGGGATCCTTCGCATATGGCTGCTACCTCCGGTGCGGCGATCGGCGGCGCATACGCTATTCTCGTATGTGGAGAATGCCAATATCCCTCGGGGGGAATCGCCTGTGATCGACCTCGAACTGGACCAGGGCCTGGCCGTGGTCACCATCGACCGCCCCGAGGCACGCAACGCCATCTCGCTCGCCACGATGGACGAGCTGGAGAAGGCGCTGGACGCGGCGGCCGGCGCCCGTGCGCTGGTCATCAGGGGAGCCGGTGACCGGGCGTTCGTGTCCGGCGGCGACCTCAAGGAACTCGCGGCCCTGCGCACCGAGGAGGACGCGGCGGCCATGGCCTGGCGGATGCGCGGCATCTGCGACCGCATCGCCGACTTCCCCGCACCTGTCGTCGCCGCGCTCAACGGCCATGCGCTGGGCGGCGGGGCCGAGGTCGCCGTCGCCGCCGACATCCGGGTGGCCGCCGAGGGCATCAGGATCGGCTTCAACCAGGTGACCCTCGCGATCATGCCGGCGTGGGGCGGCGCCGAACGGCTCGCGGCCCTCGTCGGGCGGGGGAGGGCGCTGATGCTGGCCGGATCGGGGACCGTCCTGGAATCGGCTGATGCGCTCCAACTCGGGCTGGTTGACCGGGTCTTGCCGCGCGTGGACTTCGAGGAGGGCTGGCGGTCGCTGGCCCGTTCGCTCGCCAACGAGTCGGCGGCCGCGATCAAACGCGTGGTCGCGCCCGGCACTTCGGCGGACGAGGCCGTACGGTCCTTCGCGCGGCTGTGGGCGGCGGACGCCCACTGGGAGGCGGCGGACCGGGTGCTCAACCGTGGGAGGTAGGAGGGGCGGGCCGGTTCGAGGTGGCCCGCCCGCCGGACAACCTCAGGTGTTCCGGCCCCCGTTGACGCCGATCACCTGTCCCGTGATGTAGCCCGCCTCCTCGGAGACCAGGAACGAGCACGCGGCGGCGATGTCCTCCGGGCGCCCCGGCCGTCGTACCGGAGTCAGCTCCGCGTGGTGGTCCACCGTGCCGCCAAGGAGCCCGCGTTCCTCCGAGGCGCGCAGCATCGGGGTGTCGACGAAGCCCGGCGGGATGGTGTTCACGGTGATGCCGGCCGGGCCCAGTTCCAGCGCGAGGGCCTTGGTGAAGCCGATGAGCCCGGCCTTGGAGGCCACGTAGTGCGTCATGTACTGCTGCCCGGACTGCGCGCTGGAGGAGGAGATGTTGACGATCCGGCCCCAGCCTGCCTCCTTCATGTCGGGCACGACGGCCTGGCAGAAGTAGAAAGGGCCGTTGAGGTTCACGGCCATGATCCGGTTCCAGGAGTCGTCGGAGATCTTCAGGAAGCTCTCGGTCCGGGCCACCCCCGCGTTGTTGACCAGGACCAGCACCGGACCGCCGAGGGTTTCCCGGACCCGTCGTACGGCTTCGTCGGCCTGTCCTCGGTCGGACACGTCGACGTTTCCGAAGGCGGCTGCCGTGTGTCCCTTCTGCCGTGCCTCCTCGGCCACTTGCTCGGCCGACTCCCCGTTCAGATCCAGCACCGCGACCGCGAAGCCGTCCTCCGCGAGGCGCAGGGCGATCGAGCGGCCGATGCCCGAGCCGCCGCCGGTGACCAGTGCCGTACGGGACTCGCTCATGCCACCGCCTCCTCGCCCGAGACGGAGGTGCGGTGCATCAGCCGGGAGGACGCCTTGCCGTACGGCAGGGCCCGGTGCAGCATTCCGGTGTTGTCCCAGATCACCAGGTCGCCCTGGCGCCAGCGGTGGCGCAGGGTGAACTCCGGTCGGGTGGCCCGCTCCAGGAGTCCGTCGAGGAACGTTCGGCCCAGGTCGGGACGTCCCACGACCTCGCCGGCCGTCGCGCCGATCAGGAGGGACTTGCGGCCGCTCGCCCGCGTCCAGACGAGGGGGTGCTCGCGGGCCGGGTTGCGGTCCCAGGCGGCCCGCTCCTTCGGCGACGGGTCCGGTGTCACCAGCAACTGCGAGGCGGCGAAGCTGTGCTCCACGCGCAACCCCTCCAACTCCCGCTTCTCCGCGTCCGAGAGCGCCTCGTAGGCGGCGTAGGTGTTGGCGAACTCGGTGTCCCCGTCGCCGTCGTCCGAGATCTGGCGGGCGGTCAGAACCGTTGCCTTGTCCGGGACTTGGCTCGTCGTCCCGTCGATGTGCCAGTGGAAGGTCCCCTCGCGGTAGGCGGCGAGCGGGCTCTTCGACGGGTCGCGGGTGATGCGCTGGATCTCCGGGTGGGTCGGGTGGCCGCCGTTCGGCAGCGGCACGACCTGCCCGAGCAGCCTGGTGAAGGAGACGAGGTCGTCGTCGCTGACGTCGGCCTCGCGGTAGATCACCACCCCGCGCCGGTCCAGGGCGGCCAGTGCCTCCTCGGCGACGGCCTTGTCGACCAGCCGGGCGCCGGACAGGCCGGTGATCTGGACGCCGGTCGTCGGGGTGAGTTCGGTGACGGTCACTGCCATGTGCGTGTCCTCCGGGTCAGGGCTTCAGGTCACCGCTCCCGCGGTCTTCGGGGTCAGGGCCTCAGGTCACCGCTCCCGCGGCCTTCAGCTGTGCGATCCGCTCCCAGTCCAGACCCAGCTCCAGCAGGATCTCCTCGGTCTGCGCGGCGAACTCGGGCGCCGGGCCCAGCTCGGGGGCGGACACGTCGAACTGCACCGGACTGGCGGCCAGTTCGAGCTCACCGGCCCGCACCAGGTACTCGTTGGCCCGCACCTGTGCGTCGGAGGCCACCTGCAACGAGTCCTGTACGGGGGCCCAGGGACCGGCGAGCGTCGCGAACCGCTCGCTCCACTCGGCGAGCGTGCGCCCCGCCAGCACCTCGCGCAGGATCTTGACCGCGTCCTCGGTGTGCGCGACGAGGTCCTCGACCGCGGCGAACCGCGGGTCGTCGATGAGGTCGGGCCGGTCGATGTGCCGGCACACGTCCGCCCAGAACTTCCCGGGCTGCATCATCACGAAGGACAGATACCGGTCGTCGGCGGTGCGGTACAGACCGGTCAGCGGATTCCTGGGGGAGCCGTGGCCGCCCAGCGGGGGCGCGATCATCGGCTGGTCGAGATGGACGGAGAGCGCGACCCCGTGGCCCAGCGCCCACACCCCACTGCCCAGCAGGGAGACGTCCACGACGGAGGGCTCGCCGGTGCGCTCGCGCTTGAGCAGCGCGGCCGCGATGCCCCCGGCCAGGTTGGTGCCGGAGATGGTGTCCCCGTACGCGGGTCCCGGCGGCGGGATCATCCCCGGGGTGCCCGGCGGTGTGATGCTCGCGGCCGTGCCCGCCCGGGCCCAGAAGGCCGTCATGTCGTAGCCGCCCTTGTCGGATTCCCGGCCGCGCGGGCCCAGCGCGCTGCCCCGGGCGTAGACGATCCGCGGATTGACCGCACGGATGTCGGCCACGTCGATGCCGAACTTCCGGCGTGCGTCGGGCAGGAAGCTGGTGAGGAACACGTCCGAGCGCCGGGCCAGTTCGTGCAGCACCTCGCGGCCCTCGGGGCGGGCCATGTCGAGACCGAGACTGCGCTTGCCGCGGTTGGCGTGCTCGACGTTGGGGTTCGGATCGCCCTCGACCTTCATCGTCCCCGTCTGCCGCAGCCCCCGCTGCGGGTCGCCGCGTACGGCGTGCTCGACCTTGACCACGTCGGCGCCCCAGTCGGCGAGCACGGCCCCGGCCGACGGCACGAACCCGTACATCGCGACTTCCAGCACCCGTATCCCGGACAGCGGCCCCTGACCGGGTTCCGCGCTCACGTGCCCCGCCCCCTCGCTCACGCGACCACCTCGCCGAACGTCTTGCGCTCCATGAACTCCTCCAGACCGTCGATGCCCTTCTCCCTGCCGATCCCGGACTGCCGGTAGCCGCCGAACGGAGTGTCGGGGAAGAAGTAGTTGCCGCCGTTGACACTGAACGTGCCGGTGCGGATCCGCCGCGCCAGCGCCAGCGCGCGCTCCCTGCCGCCCATGACCGCGCCGGACAGGCCGTAGACCGAGTCGTTGGCGATCCGGACCGCGTCGTCCTCGTCGTCGTACGGCAGCACCGCGAGGACCGGTCCGAAGACCTCCTCCTGCGCCAGCTCGCCGCCCGGATCGACGCCGGTGAGCAGCGTGGGCGTGTAGAAGAACCCGGGGTCGACGCGCTTGCCGCCGGTCACCAGCGTGGCGCCCGCGGCGACCGCCCGCCGGACCATGCCGTCGACCTTGTCCCGCTGGCGTTCGCTGATCAGCGGGCCCATGTAGGTGCGGGGGTGCGCGGGATCGCCGTAGCGCACCCGGTCCAGCGCGGTCGCGACCTGCTCGACGATCTCGTCGTGCCGGGCGCGCGGCACCAGCATCCGCGAGGTGATCGCGCAGCTCTGGCCCGCGTGCAGACAGATCATGTACGCCGCGTAGCGCGCGGCCGCGGTGAAGTCGGCGTCGTCCAGGACGATCAGGGCCGACTTGCCGCCGAGTTCGAGGAAGACCCGCTTCACCGTCTCGCTCGCGGCGGCCATGATGCGCCGCCCGGTCGCGGTCGAGCCGGTGAAGCTGACCATGTCGACGTCCGCGTGGGTGGTGAGCAGTTCACCGGTCGCCGTGTCCGAGGAGGTCAGGACGTTGACCACGCCGGGCGGGATGTCGGTGTGCTCCGCGATCAGTTCGCCGAGCGCGAGGGTGATCAGCGGGGTGTCCGGGGCGCCCTTGAGGACGACCGTGCAGCCCGCGGCCAGGGCGGGGGCGAGCTTCGCGAGGGCCAGCTGCGTCGGGTAGTTGTACGGCACGATCGCGGCCAGCACCCCGCCGGCCTCCTTCTCCACCCAGCGGTGGTGGCGCTGCCCCTGGTACTCGACGACACCGAGATCCTCGGTCAGGGGGTGGGTGCGCAGCAGGTCGGCGTAGTAGCGGACCAGCTCGACCGGTTCGTCGAGCTGCTGGCCGTGGGTGAGCATGCGAGGCGCGCCGACCTCCGCGATCGTCAACTCCCGCAGCTCCTCCAGGTGTTCGGTGAGCGCCCCGTGCAGCTGGTCGAGGCAGTGGACGCGGAAGTCCCGGTCGGTCGACCAGCCGGTGGTGTCGAAGGCGCGCCGGGCCGCGGCGACGGCGGCCTCCGTCTGTGCGGCGGAGGCGTCCGGGGCGGCACCCACGACCTCGCCGGTCGCGGGGTCGAGTGAGGTGAATGTCCGGTCGGCGGTGACGAGCTGCCCGTCGACGAGCAGCCGCCGTGTGTGCGGGAGTGGCATCCCGGTCCCTTCCCGACTGTGGGATTCCGGCTGTGAGATTCCGGCTCTGGAAATGAAGTTCTCAAAAACAGAGATCGCCTGTCCAGCCTGCCGAGAACCATACCCCTCGGCCGAGACGGCGTCACGGCCTCGGTGTGGGCCTCCTTCCTGCTGTCAGGCAGTGACACGAACTCAAGACTGGGGGCTTCCGGTCGAGAGGTAGCTGAAAGTATGGTTCTCGCATTCGGAAGGGAGATTCTTGTGATCGGGGTCGTGGGCGCCGGCAGGATGGGCCGACCGATGCTGCGCCGGCTCGCCGAGGCCGGTCACCAGGTACGGGTGCTGGGCCGCTCGCCCGAGGCCCGCCAGGTGCTCGCCCGGGAACCGGCGCAGGTCGTGACCGAGCCGGCCGCCGTCGCCGAGGGCGCCGACATCGTGCTGGTGTGCGTCGACACCGACGCCCAGGTGAGCGAAGTCTGCCTGGAGAGCGGCCTGTTGGAGGCGCTGCCGAGCGGAGCCGCGCTCGTCGTGCACACCACCGGCAGCCCGCACACCGTCGAAGCTCTCGCGGCCAGGGGAGTCGACGTCGTCGACGCCCCCGTCAGCGGAGGCCCGCATGACGTGGCCGCCGGACGTGTCACCCTCTTCGTCGGCGGCGCCGCCGACACCGTCGCTCGCGTCCGGCCCGTCCTCGCCTGCTACGGCGACCCGGTGCTGCACGTCGGCCCGCTGGGCGCCGGACAACGCGTGAAGCTCGTCAACAACACGGTGTTCGCCGCCCAGATCGGCCTGCTCTCCCATGCCGCGCGCCTCGGGCGGCAGTTGGGCGTCGACGAGAGCGTCCTCCTGGACGCCCTCACCCACGGCAGCGCCGCGAGCCGCGCGCTGGCCGGAGTCGTCCGCCGGGGATCGGTCGCGGAGTTCGCCCGTGCCACGGCGGACTTCCTCACCAAGGACCTGGACGTGGTCAGGGCCGTCGCGACCGAACTCGGCGCGGACCTGGGCACGTTGACCGCGGCGCTGGACGCGGTGGCGTCCGCGGAAGCGGTCTGAACCACCACCACGTACGACGAAGGGACACCCGATGGGACGAGTCGACGGCAAGGTCGCTTTCATCACCGGAGCAGGGCGCGGACAGGGCCGCAGCCACGCTGTACGGCTGGCCGAGGAGGGCGCCGACATCATCGCGGTCGACATCTGCCGCGACTTCGAGACCGTCCTCTACCCGATGGCCACCCCGGAGGACCTCAAGGAGACGGCCCGCCTGGTCGAGGAGCAGGGCCGCCGGATCGTCGCGCTCCAGGCCGACGTCCGCGACGCCGGACAGCTGCGCGGCGCACTGGAGCGGGGCCTCGACGAACTCGGCGGCCTGGACATCGTCGTCGCTCAGGCCGGCATCGCCCCGCTGCGCGGCGAACCCAAGCTCCAGGCCTGGTGCGACGCCATCGACGTCGACCTGATCGGCACCATCAACGCCATCCAGATCTCCCTCCCGCACCTGCGCGAGGGCGCCTCCGTCATCGCCACCGGCTCCACCGCCGCCCTCATGGACCACGGCATCGTCCAGACCCCCGGCGCCAACCCGGGCGGCGCCGGATACGCCTTCGCCAAGCGGGCGTTGTCGGAGTACGTCCACGAACTCGCCCGGAACCTGGCACCGTTGAAGCAGCGCGCCAACGTCATCCACCCCACGAACGTGAACACCCGGATGCTCCAGAGCGAGCCGATGTACAAGTCCTTCCGGCCCGATCTGGAGCACCCGACGCGGGAGGACGCCGAACCGGCGTTCGCGGTGCAGCAGGCCATGCCGATCTCCTACGTCGAGCCGCGCGACATCAGCGACGCCGTGCTCTTCCTCGCCTCCGACGAGGCCCGCTACATCACCGGAACACAGCTGCGCATCGACGCCGGCGGCTACATCAAGTGGTACGACTGGCGCCGCTGAGCAGGCAGAACCCATCGCAACAGGGAGGCAAGCCGTGAAGGTCCGCGTGGATCCCGAGCGCTGCCAGGGCCACACGCTCTGCGCCATGATCGCGCCGAAGGCGTTCGAACTGGACGACGTCGACGGGCACTCCACGGCCGTCGCCGAGGACGTCCCCGCCGACCAGGAGGACGAGGTGCGCGAAGCCGTGCACTCCTGCCCGGAACGCGCCATCCAACTGTTCTGAAAGGAGGGCGACCTCATGTCCGAGGCCACCGGCGACGACCGCACCGGCGACGACGACCGCAAGAAACACCGTGTGCATTTCGACCGCCACACCCCCGAGTACCGCGACCGGTTCGAGGAGATCACCCACGAACTGCACGGCAAGTGCCCCATCGCCTGGACCGACGCCCACGACGGCCACTGGGTCGCCAGCGGCAACCGCGAGGTCTTCGAACTGGCCAGGTCCGCCGAGTACTTGTCCAACGACCACGACGTGAAGGGTGAGCGGCGCGGCTACAAGGGCATCACCATCCCCTCCCCGCCGCGCGCCCGTGAAGTCCAGGGCGGATTCCTGGAGATGGACCCGCCCGGACAGCGCCACTACCGCCAGACCCTCAACCCCTACCTCTCCCCGGCGGCTGTCGCCCGCTGGATCCCCTTCGTCGACGAGGTCGTCCGCGCCTGCATCGACGAGAGGATCGAGGACGGGCAGATCGACTTCGTCGACGACCTCGCCAACATCGTCCCGGCCGTCCTCACCCTGGCGATGATGGGCATCCCGCTCAAGGACTGGACCGTCTACAACGAACCGGCCCACGCCTCCGTCTACACCCCGCCGAACTCACCGGACATGCCCCGGGTCGCGGAGATGAGCCGGAACATGGGCATGTCCCTGTACATGGCGATCCAGGAGATCCGCCAGAACCCGCGCCCCGGCCTCATCGACGCGCTCGTGCACGCCGACATCGACGGAAAGAACCCGCCCGACGAGGAGCTGACCGGCGTCCTCGCCCTGCTCATCGGCGGCGGCTTCGACACCACCACCGCGCTCACCGCGCACGCCCTGGAGTGGCTCGGCCAGCATCCCGCTGAGCGGGACCGGCTCAGCCGCGAGCGGGAGACTCTGCTGGACTCGGCCACCGAGGAGTTCCTGCGCTTCTACGCCCCGGCCCCCGGGGACGGCCGTACCATCTCGGCCGACTGCGAGATCGCGGGACAGCGGTTCGAGGAGGGCGAACGACTGTGGCTGTCCTGGGCGATGGCCAACCGCGACCCCGCCGTCTTCCCCGACCCCGACCGGGTCCACCTCGACCGCAAGGGCAACCGGCACAGCAGCTTCGGCCTCGGCATCCACCGCTGCATCGGCTCCAACGTCGCCCGTACGGTGTTCAAGCGCATGGTCACGGCCGTCATGGACCGGCTGCCCGACTACCGCTGCGACCCCGACGGCACCGTCCACTACGAGACCATCGGCATCATCCAGGGCATGCGCCATCTGCCGGCCACGTTCACCCCCGGCAAGCGGCTCGGGCCCTCGCTCGACGAGACCCTGGAGATCCTCCAGAAGGCCTGCGACGAACAGCGCCTCGCCGAACCGGTCACCGTGCGGGCGGGCCGCGCCAGGATCACCCGCTGAGAGACCGAGTGCACTGCTGAGAGGAAGGAACCACAGGTGGCCGGAGTCCCGGGACGCCCTCTGCCCCAACTCACCGACCAGAACGCGTACTTCTGGACGTCGGGGGCGGACGGCAGGCTGCGGATCCAGCGGTGCGGGTCGTGCACGGCGCTGATCCACCCGCCGCAGCCCGTCTGCCGCTACTGCCGCGGACACGACCTGGCACCCCAGGAGGTCTCCGGCCACGCCACCCTCATCGGCTTCACCGTCAACCACCGCTTCACCACGCCCGGCCTCCCGCCGTCCTACGTCGTCGCCCAGGTCGCCCTGGAGGAGGACCCCCGGGTCCGGCTCACCACCAACGCGGTCGAGTGCGACCCCGACGACCTCGTCCTCGGCATGCGCATGGAGGTCGTCTTCGAGCAAGCCGGCGAGGTCTGGCTGCCGCTGTTCCGCCCGGCGGCCGAACAGGGCGAACCGGCACCGCTGCCGGAGGACGAACTCCCGCCCGTGGTAAGGCCGATGGTCACCACGCACAAGTTCGAGGACAGGGTCGCGCTCACCGGAATCGGCAGCTCCCGGCTGGGCCGCCGCCTCATGGTCTCCCCGCTCTCCCTGACCGTGCAGGCCTGCGAGGCGGCGGTCGCCGACGCCGGGCTCACCCTCGACGACATCGACGGCCTCGCCACCTACCCCGGCGCCGGAGCCGCGTACGGCGGCTTCGCCGAAGGCGGGGTCACCGCCCTGGAGTCCGCGCTCGGCATCCGCCCCACCTGGTACAACGGCGGGGGAGAGACCTTCGGCCCCGGCGGCTCAATTGTCGCCGCGATGCTGGCAGTTGCGGGCGGACTGGCCCGGCACGTCCTGTGCTTCCGCACCCTGTGGGAGGCCAGCTACGGCGAGTTGATCAAACAGGGCAGGCTCCCGGTCCCCGTCGGCGGCGACGCGGGCTGGCTCAAGCCGTTCGGCGCGACCTCCGCCGCCCACACCCTCGCCCAGAACGCCCAGCGCCACATGCACCGTTACGGCACCACCCGCGAGACCCTCGGCTGGATCGCCCTCAACCAGCGCGCCAACGCGGCCCTCCACCCCGACGCGATCTACCGCGACCCGCTCACCATGGACGACTACCTCGAAGCCCGCCCCATCACCACCCCCTTCGGCCTCTACGACTGCGACGTCCCCTGCGACGGGGCCGTCGCAGTCGTCGTCTCCGCCGTCGAGACCGCCCGCGACCTCGCCAGACCGCCGATCCTCGTGGAGGCCGTCGGCACCCAGATCACCGAGCGCATGGAGTGGGACCAGAGCACCCTCACCCACGAACCCCACACCCTCGGCCAGTCCGCCCACCTGTGGACCCGCACCGACCTGCGCCCAAGTGACGTCGACGTGGCCCAGCTCTACGACGGCTTCACCTTCAACTGCCTTTCCTGGATAGAGGCGTTGGGCTTCTGCGGGATCGGCGAGGCCAAGGACTTCCTGGACGGCGGCAAGAACATCGCCCGAGACGGCGTCCTGCCCCTCAACACCCACGGCGGCCAGCTCTCCCACGGCCGCACCCACGGCATGGGCCTGGTCCACGAGGCCGTCGTCCAGCTCCGCGGCGACGGGGGAGCACGGCAGGTGCCCGGCGCCCGGGTGGCCGCCGTCAGCACCGGCGGCCTCGCCCCCAGCGGGGTCCTTCTCCTCAGGACGGACACGTGAACCGACTCGACGCCCCCGTGCGGGGAGTCGCCGACATCGACGGCATCTCCGTGTCGTACCGGGCGAGTTGGGTACGGCAGCCCCGTGCCGTCGTCGTCGCCCTGCACGGCGGCGGCACCGACTCGACGTACTTCGACTGCCCCACCCAGCCCCACCTCTCCCTGCTGCGCACCGGCGCGGCCCTCGGCTTCACGGTGATCGCCCTGGACCGGCCCGGCTACGGCGCCTCGCTCGCCCACGCCGGCCGCCTGACCGACCCGGCCCGCCGAACGGACGTCGCCCACAAGGCCGTTGCCCGCCTGCTCGCCTCCCGTCCGCAGGGCGCCGGAGTCTTCCTGATGGCCCACTCCGCGGGCAGTGAACTCGCGGTCCGGATGGCCGCCGACGACCGCGGCCGGGACCTGCTGGGCCTGGAGATCGCGGGCGCGGGCCGACGCCACCACCCGCACTTCGTCGCCCGGTTCGTCGAACCCGGCGAGAGCGAGGTACGCCCGACGGCCCGCCGGCGCGGCCCCATGCGTGACCTCCTGTGGGGCCCGAGCCGCCTCTACCCGCCCGAGGTCTTCACCAGCGACGACATCGGAGCCGCCTCGCCCGCCTACGAGTTCGAGGCACGCGGCTGGGTCAAGGAGTTCCCCGAACTGGCCGCCCGCATCCGCGTCCCGGTCCAATTCACCCTGGGCGAGCACGAGTTGGTGTGGGAACCGGGCCCGGAGGGTCTCGCCGAGATCGCCGGACTGTTCACGGCCTCGCCCCGCGTCCTGGTCAACGAACAGCCGGACAGCGGCCACAACCTCAGCCTCGGGTACGCCGCCCGTGCCTACCACCTCAAAGTGCTGTCGTTCGCCGAGGAGTGCGCGGTCGCCAGGGACGCCGCCCACGCCGAGGCACGGGAAGGGAGAGCGGGATGAGCGACGCCGACACGGTCGCGCTGCTGCTGGTGCGCCTGGTCCTGGGCGCGGTCATGATCGCGCACGGCTGGAACCACTGGCGCGGCGGCGGCCGTATCGAGGGGACCGCCCGCTGGTTCACCGGCCTCGGCCTGCGCCACGGCACCCTCCAGGCCTGGCTGAGCGTCCTCACCGAGATCGGCGCGGGCGCCCTGCTGCTGCTCGGCCTGCTCACCCCGCTGGCCTGCGCCGCGCTGATCTCCGTGATGCTCGTCGCGGGCCTCCTCGCCCACCGCCGCAACGGCTTCTTCGTCTTCAAGGAGGGTTACGAGTACGTCCTGACCCTCGCCGCCGTCGCGCTGGCACTGGCGGTGCTGGGCCCGGGGGATGCCTCCGTGGACGAGGCCGCGGGGATCGACGTGACCGGGTGGGCGGGGGGTGGCATCGCGCTGGGGGTGGCGGTGGTGGCCACGGCGGGGCTGCTGGCGACGTTCTGGCGACCGGCACCGGCGCCCGAAGCCACGGCACCGGAGCAGCCGACGTCCGAGGAGCCGGTGCCCGAACAGCTGCCCCAGGAACAGCACGAGCAGCACGAACAGGAGGCCCGCGGATGAGGGTCGGATTCATCGGCCTGGGCAGCCAAGGCGCCCCGATGGCCCGCCGGATCGTGGACGCCGGCTTCGAGACGACCCTGTGGGCCCGCCGCCCCGCCACGCTGGTGCCCTTCGCCGACACCCCGGCGAAGCGCGCCGCGTCCCCCGCGGACCTGGCCTCCGTCAGTGACCTCGTCTGCGTCTGCGTGGTCGACGACGCCGACGTGGAGGAGGTCGTCACCGGCGCCTCCGGCATCCTGGCCGGCCTGCGCAGGGGCGGGGTGATCGCCGTGCACAGCACGGTCCACCCGGACACCTGCCGGCGCCTCGCCGACCGGGCCGCCACCCACGGCGTCGCCCTGATCGACGCACCGGTGAGCGGGGGAGGACAGGCCGCCGCCGAGGGCCGCCTCGCCGTGATGGCGGGCGGCGAGCCCGGCACGCTCGCCTTCTGCCGCCCGGTCTTCGCGACCTACGGCGACCCGATCGTCCACATGGGCCCGCTGGGTACCGGCCAGGTCGCCAAGCTCCTCAACAACGTCCTGTTCACAGCCAACTTGGCGACCGCCGCGGGCACCCTCGCCCTGGGCCGCGACCTCGCCGTCGACCCCGCCGCCCTCTCCCGCGTCCTCGCCCACGGCAGCGCCACGAGCTTCGCCCTCGACCGAGTGGCCGCCGCAGGGGGCACCTTGGACCGCATGGCCACCCACGCGGGCCCCCTCCTCCGCAAGGACGTCCGCCTCCTGACGGACGTGGCGACGGCGGCGGGAGCGAGCCCGGGGATCGTCGGAACGACGGCGGAGGAGGCTCTGGCGGTGATGAACGCGGCTGCCCGCACCGGCGGTTGAGGCGCCCGGTGTGATGACCCCTGCCGTCAGACCGGCGCCCGCAGCGTTTCGACGGCCCGTACCAGCGGGGCCAGTTCGGGGTTCTCGCGGGCCGTGTCGAGCGCTTCGCGCAGGGCCTTCTCGTTGGTGGGGCGGGCCTGTTCGAGGAGGGTGCGGCCGGCGTCGGTGACGTCGGTGTAGATGCCCCGGCGGTCGGTCGGGCACAGGTAGCGGGAGAGCAGACCGCGCTCCTCGAGCCGGGTGACCAGCCGGGTCGTGGCGCTCTGACTGAGCACGACGGCGTCGGCCACCTGCTTCATCTGAAGGTGCCCGCCCTCCCCGTCATGCTGCCTGCCCAGCACATCGAGCAGCGAGTACTCCCGCACACTCAGCTCGTGCCCGGCCTGAAGCGCCCGCTCCACATGGGCCTCGATCCTGCCGTGCAACAGGGACAGCGCACACCACCCTTGGGCGAGTGCGGTCAGCGCGGGATCCGTGGCGGTCATGGAGCCCAGGATATGCCACACATGAAATTTCCGGCTGCGGCGTGTAGCGCGCGTATGCAAGCATCTCCCGTCAGCTGGACTGGCGTGCCTGGCCGCCGCGCCTGCCCGAGCAGCCGATCTTCTACCCGGTCCTCAACGAGGACTACGCGATCAGGATCCCCAGTCCAGCAGGCCGGATCGAGGTCGTGCACGAGTTCCGCTGAGCGCGCGGGCGCCCGCGCTACGGCCGTACCAGGTGCCGCATCGCCAGAGCCAGCTGCAACCGCAGCCGCCCCTGAGGTGTCCGCAGTGCCCAGCCCAGCAGATGCTCGGCGTGGGTGAGCCGGTCCTGGAGCGTGGAGTGGTGGACGTTGATCTCGGCGGCAGCCGCCCGCAGGCTCGCCGTCGAGACCACGGCGTGCACCGTGGCGAGCAGCCAGGGCGTCGCCGCGGCCGCCGCCTCCAGCGCCCGCACATCGGCCGGCGGCTCCGCCCCCGGTACGACGAGATCGGCCAGCAACGCGATCCCGCCCAGCTCGTCGGCGTACACGACACACGGCCCGGGATCCTGGGCCGTGCCCTCCGCCGTGAACCGCAGCGCCGTCCGCGCGGCGACCCAGGACTCCGGCAGTTCGAGGACGGGGACCGCGGGTCCCACACCGACGCGCCCGGGCGGCACACCGGCCGGCGCCGCCTCCGGCCGCCCGGGCACGACCCGGGGCCGCCCGCTCATCGTGGCCAGCACCCGCGCCGAAGCACCCGGGTCCAGCCCGAGCCCCCGCGCCGCATGCAGCCGCGCGTCCTCCGGCGCCGAGGAGTCCAATAGGGTCTCCACCAACGCCGGATCATCCCCGGCCACCCGCCCCCGCGTCCGGTCCAGCACACCCCGCACGGCCCCGGCGGCCCGCTCAAGAATCACCGCGTCGACGACACTGGGCGAGGCGGCCTGGGCCCGCTCCAGCCAGAGAGCGGGGGCGCCGCCGGGGGTGAGCGAGGCGGACGGCCACCCCGGATCCGGGATCCCGTCGAAATCCCGCCGCGTCCCGTCCGCCTCAACCCGAACCCGCACCCCCCGCCCGACATCGACAAGCCGAGCAGGCACCCCGGAGAGCACCGCAGCCGCCCGTACGAGCGGCTCAAGCCCGGCCCGCGACTCGGCGAGCCGATCGAAGTAGGCGATCACCCGCACAGCGGCCCCGGCATCGGGATCCAGGGCGGTAAGCCGCCCGGCCAGCTCTTTCATGCCTCAATGGTGCGACACCAAGGGCCATCCGAGGAGTCCCGGACTGGAGATAGCGGCGAAGCCGCATCTCCAGGGGCGCGGGGCTGTATCGATATGCGGCTCCGCCGCGCGGGCGCGACCAGCCACAACGCACCCGCACCCGCCAGACAACCCTACCCGGCGCCCCAGAAGGCGTTACTGGCCCAACAACCTCCGCAGCCAAGCCAGGTGCGCCGCCCGCGCCGCCTGAGACAGCGCCGCCTGCGGAGCGAACCCGTCGAACCCGTGGAACCCCCCGGGCCACACATGCAGCTCGGCCACCCCGCCCGCCTGCCAGATCCGCGACGCGTACGCCACGACCTCGTCCCGGAACGTCTCCGCGGAACCCACGTCGAGGAAGGCCGGCGGCAACCCCGACAGATCCTCGGCCCGCGCCGGCGCCGCGTACGCCGGCACGTCCGGCCCGCCCCGCAGCGACCCCAGCAACGCCGTCCACCCGGTCTCGTTGGCCGTACGGTCCCACACCCCGAGCCCCGCCATCTGATACGTGGACGGACTGTCGTTGCGGTCGTCGAGCATCGGGCACATCAGCAGCTGCCCGAGCACCCGCGGCCCCTTGCGATCCCGCGCGAGCAGGGCCAGCGCCGCCGACAGCCCACCCCCGGCACTCGCCCCGGCGATCACGATCCGCTCCGCGTCCCCACCGATCGACGCCGCGTTCTCCGCCGTCCACACGAGCCCGGCGTACACGTCCTCGACCGGCGCCGGGTGCGGATTCTCCGGCGCCAGCCGGTACTCCACCGACACGACCACCGCGCCGAGCTCCTTCGCCCAGGCCAGCGGTCCGTCGATCCCGACGCGGTTGTTGCCGATCACCATGCCGCCGCCGTGGACGTGGTAGATCACCGGCCGCCCGACCTCCGTGGTCGCGGGCGCCGCGGGCCGGCAGATCAGCAGCGAGATCTCCGGCGCCCCCTCGGGCCCCGGCACCGCGCGGTCCTCCACCTCGAAGAAGCCGTCGAGGGTCAGGTCCAGGTCGGCCAGCATCTGGATGCCCGGACCCTGCCGTACGAGGTCGATCTCGTCGAGGGTCAGGGACGGCGAGATCACGTCCTTGATCAGATCGAGGGCGGCGGTGAGTTCCGGGTCGAAGGGCGGGGGTACGTGCGTCATGGCTTCTCCTCACGCGGGGCGCGTGAAGACCGGCCTCAAGGACCTCGTCCAGTGGTGGCGCGCCGAGCGGGAGGCCGCGAAGTG